>DAOVJK010000118.1 GCA_030673265.1 Pseudomonadota bacterium
GAGACAACGTCCTGGGCAAAGGGCACGTACTCTTCGCCCTTAAATCTGGCGATCAGGGCCTCGGCGGTGTTCTTGCCGGCGCCGAGGGCATTGGTGGCCAGACCGGGACGCTCAACATCGCCCACGGCCGAGATCATCTCGTCGGAGGTGAGACCGGTTGCATCACATTTTACCCAACCGGCGCCGCCCACCGTTACTACTTCAACACTGTCGGGCAGGAACTTCAGGGCCGGAACGTCGCCGATGGAGACGATTACGGTCTGGGCCGGTATGAGCTGGCCGGCCGCATCGATCAAGCCTTCCTCGGTGACTTCCTTAGTCTGGACCGGCCATTTGAAGGTCGCGCCAAGCTCTTCGGCCGCCGCCTTTTCCTTGCCGAAGGCCAGGGGGTTCTGGATATCGACCAGAACCACTTCTTCTGCGCCGACCCGGTAAGCCTCGCAGGCCACATCGCAGCCGACGTTACCGGCGCCGATGATCACCACCTGCTTGCCGATCTTGGGCGGTTTGTCGCTCTTGGCCCCTTTGAGGAAGTCAAGGGCGGGGATAACCCGCTCATGGCCGGGGAAGGGGATGATGCGCGGCTGATGGGTGCCGACCGCAACGATTATGTGGTCGTACTCTTCTTTCAGCTCGGCAAACTTCTCCTTGGTCATGCTGACCCCGAAATTCACTTTGATGTTTTCAACGGCCATGAAACGTTCGATTTCGGAATCCCAGATTGCCTTGGGCAGACGTTCCCAAGGGATAACCTGGGCCAGTTTGCCGCCGAGCTGGTCGCCTTTTTCGAAGATATGCGCTTCAATGCCACCCTTGGCCAGCTGCCAGGCAGCATTCATACCGCCGGGGCCGCCGCCGATGATTGCCACTCTCTTGTCAAGTGACTTGGCGGCTTTAGGGGCCTTGGCATCACGGGCGGCGCGGCCAAGCATCTGGACGTCGATCTTGTCGTCTACCACCTGGCGCGAACAGTTCTCCATACAGAGATTGGGGCAGACCGCACCGCAGACCGAAGCCGGCAGCGGGGTGTACTCCATCAGCATCTCGTAGGCCTCGGCCTCTTTTCCTTCCCGGAGCAGACGTAAGCGGTCGATGGTCGGGATGTGGACCGGGCAGTAATAAGCACAGGGGGCCGCTTTGTCGCGGTTGGCCCAGAAGGGTTTCTTGCGCCGCAGGTCACCGGTTTCGACCATACCGATCGGACTGCGGTCGAGACCTGGAGCCAGATCGCGGATCGGGTCACCACCGGCGAAGCCGGGATTCCAGATTTTCTGCTTGAACTCGGCCATTGGCATTGGCCCGGAGAACATTAAGGCCCGCTCCTGGGGCGTAATGGAAACCAGCATGCTCCACTCTTTGCGTTTCGAGAGTTTTTTGAGCAGTTCAGGGCGGTCAATCTCGGTGAGATAATTCTCCATCCGCTCCATCAGCCAGTTCCACTGCTCGTCGTCGGGCAGGATGGCCTTGAGGTTGGTCTTGGAATAGCTGTCGTCGATTTTGCCGCGATAGTAGATCCAGCCGCCGACCGTGCCGACCCCGGGCCGATAGCCCAGGACATTGTCGGGATTCTTGGCTTCAATACCGCAGACCACACCGATGCCGCCGCAGTTGAATTCGGCAAAGGAATCGCCGGCTGAACCCAGGACCCAGAGTTCTGGTCGCTGGTGTTCGGGATTCCATTTGGTCATGGTCAGGCAACGGGCGCCGACTGAACCGCCGATATAGACCTTGCCTTCGGCCATGGCATTGCAGACACCGTTGGTGGCATCACCCTTGACGGTTATTTCGGCTCCGATATTCAGGTAGCCGACATCGTCGGAGGCGGAACTGTTGCAGACGATCTTGGTGCCGGGCATCCCCATGGAGCCAAGGCGCTGGCCACAAGGCCCGTCAATCTCGACGAAGACCTCTTCGCCGCCACTTTTAAGCCGACCGGCCACATTATGCTGACCATATGTTTCAAGCTTCAGGTTCTTTGATTTGGCAAAGGCCTGCTGGACCAACTCTTCGTAGTCTTTGGAGCTGATACGCTGGCCGTTTTCATCAAGCCCTTTTACTATTAATGCCTTACTCATATCATGCTCCTCTTAACAAACGTATCTGATGTTCAAACGCTCAGCTGCATCCTTGTCGCCGATCCCGAGGGCATCGGACATGCCGATTGGCAAGCTTTGTGAGCGGCCAAGGGGCGCCATGACTTTTTTCATCTCGGTCTGGATCGACATGAAGGTCTCGGCTACCCGCTCGGCAACCCGGTCCGGGTCGAGACGGCGGTAGATTTTCGGGTTCTGGCTGGTGATTCCCTTCGGGCAGATGCCGAGGTTGCAGACGTTGCAACGATTCTGCTCGTTACCCAAACAACCGGCAGCGGCCTGCATGATGTATTTGCCCATATGCACGCCACTGGCGCCAAGCATAATCAGGGCCAAGCCATTCTGGGTGACATTGCCGTTTTTACCAACGCCACCGGCAGCAAACAGCGGGATTTCATTCTGTTTGCCCTGGGCGCAGAGATCAAGGTAGCACTCGCGCAGATTGGAGGCAATCGGGTGACCGGTGGCATCCATGCTGACGTTATAGGCTGCGCCGGTACCGCCGTCGATTCCATCGATCATCAGGGCGGAGGCGTAGGGATTACGGACCAGGTTATTCAAAACCGATTTGGCCGAGTTGGAGCCGGAGATTTTCGGATAGACCGGAACCTTGAAATCAAAGGCCATCGACATGGTCTGAATCATCTTCATGACCGACTCTTCAATGGAGTAGAGGGTCTGATGAACCGGCGGCGAGGGTAAGTCAACCCCTTCAGGGACACCACGCAGACGGGCGATCAGCTTACTGACCTTGTACCACATCAACAGACCACCGTCGCCGGGCTTGGCGCCCTGACCGTATTTGATCTCAATGGCGGCGGGATTACACTGCATATCCGGAATGGCGCGGATGATTTCATCCCAACCAAAATAACCGGAGGCGATCTGCAGCATTATATATTTAAGAAAGGGGCTCCGCAGAACCCAGGGTGGACAACCACCCTCACCGGTGGCCATTACCACCGGGATGCCAAGCACTTCATTACAATAGGCGACACCCTGGAGGAGCCCCAGCCACATATTTGGTGACAGAGCCCCGAAGGACATGGAGCCGATGATGAACGGGAAGATCTCCCGAACCGGCGGGATCCATTCGCCTGTGCTCTGGCGGCGGATAAACTCTTCCGGCGGCAGGACTCGACCCAGGAGGGTGTTCATCGTAAATTCATGGCGGCCGGCATCGAGGGCCGGATCAGTCAACATTGAAATTCGGTTGAAAGAGATCTTGTCGAGCAGGGTAGGTCCCGGCTCGTTGCGACGTCCGCCACGTGTTGGTGCCTGGCCGTTCTTGGTATTTTGGAACTTGTAGCGATCGGTCTTGTTGTGGGTCGGGTGGATCGCCTCGTTGGGGCAGACCATCGCACAGGTGCCGCAACCGATACAGCGCCGACCGACATCGGTGTTTTGACGGATGCCGACGAAGGTCTTGTAAGAACTGCCCCGCTCGCTGGAGGAGAGGACAATCTTCGGCATGCGCTTGCGCATATAGGTAAGCTTCAGAGTGTTTACCGGACAGACTGCGGCGCATTTGCCGCAGAGGGTGCAACGGTCTTCACGGTGTTCAATGATCCAGGGCAGGTCGTTGGGGCTCAGGCTGCCTGGGTCTGAGGAAATTGATCGAATTGAGACCATATCTCTATCTCCTGTCTGTCTGGAGGAATAATAATTGTGTGTTCCCGCATGGGCTGAAAGTCTTTGGAGCGGTCCCGGTCGGGGATCATGGCATCGACTCCGCACATCTCGGAGGCAATGGCCCATTCACCTGGTTTACCGCCAACCGTGGCCGGGCGCAGCTTTTTGGCATCCATCGCCAGGATGGTGGTTTCGTCGGCCAGGGTACCGATTATCGCATTGGGTCCGTCGATAATCAGGCGGCGGCAGACATCCCTTAAGCCGCGCAGGAACTCACCCTGGGGATGATTGGCCAACTCGGAATTTTTCAGAGGAGTGATGACATGCTTGTAAGCCTGCAACGGCAGCTTGAGCTGCTTGGTCACGTAATGGAGGGTATGGGCAAAGACCTCGGAATCGGATTGGTAGCCGATGTAGCCGGGGAAACCCTTGCCGGAAAGCCAATCTTTAATTGGCAGAAAAGCGGTGTTCTCGCCGTTGGTCATGGTGGCGACACCTTCGATGAAGAAGGGGTGGCAGGCGTAGAGGTTGATGCCCCAGTTGGTGTTCTGGCGACCCTGGGCCATACAGACCCGCGATTTGATCCGGCCGCTTTCCAGACCCAACGCTTCACCGACACCTAACGGCCAACCTACTTCCTTGATCATTGCCACATCGGGCCAGAGGGAGAAGGCGGTGAGATCAGCATTGTGAGCTTCGCCATCGGCCCGCAGAGCCAGACGAGTCATCATGTATTCCCGTTCGACCTCTTCCTGGCTGAGGGAAGACCATGCCTTAGGTTGCTTATAAACCCGCAACATATATTTGAACCTGTCTTTGGCTTCAACCTTACTCATGTCCACCTCAAACTCGTGGTCATATTTAAGGGCGAAACCGTACTCGGTCATCATTGTATCGACTCGAGCCAGGGCTTCTTCTGTGTGGGCGATCCCGGAGAGGATCGGATCAGCTGCGTTATACTTGTAGTCGGTAAACTCCAAGCCGCGCAACAACAGGCCGAGACCGCTGCCGTCATACCCTTCCTGCATCGCTTCCATTGCTGTCAGCACAGTGAAGGGAGAGAAAGGCTTATTCGCGGTTTTCATTGCTAACCGGCACATGCTTTACTCCTTTATTTAATGGTTACAATATTGATGGCGTCGTAAAAATATCGATCTACTGCGTCGCAGCACATTTTTATTCGTTCGGCATACGACATGTATGGCCTCGCTCATAAAAATACCCTACTCCTTTTATCTCGAAATTTATTACTTAGCCATCTTAATATTTTTAACTAAAATATCGATATTGTGATGATAAATAATCTGCGTTACCTGTGGCGAAAAACTTTTTTCCCATCAGGCAGGTAAACAACAGGTAATTGATCTCCAGAGGCTTTTAGCCTTTAGTAAACCTAAAACTATAAGAGCTCAGCAGTGCCTTTGGTTTGTTCGTTCGGAGTCTACGCTTACCAGGGCCTTTGAAGCATAGTCCTTCTATGTGAGAAGGCCAAAACGGACGAGGTAAGCAACGACTCCGAGGTAAGGTGCCTGCGGGCTCTTAAAATAACAGGGTCGGACAATTTACAACTGTGGATAAAATATGTCAAGAAAGATTCGCCTGATTTTGCTAACCCCGGAGATCAATAAAACGTTGGAGAAATGGGGCGATATGAATAGCTGTCTCCGGTTGTTCTTCCTTGCCTTATAGCTTGTCTCTAATGGGCAAAAAAACCCGCCAAATCTTTTTAAAGATAAGGCGGGGTGTTACTTGTTAAATCTATTTCAGGGCTGTTGTCCTAGTAGAGGTCAAGATAGTTCTCAATTTCCCAATCGGTTACGGCGGTCCTGAATTTATCCCACTCTTTCTCTTTGTTGATCAGAAACTTCTCCATGATATGATCGCCAAGGGTCTCTTTGGCGATTTTATTCTTCTTTAACTCAGTCATTGCCTCAAGCAACGAACCTGGCATGCTCTGGATCTTGGCACGGCGCATCTGGTTTGGAGTCATGTCGAAGATGTTGGTGTCGGTTGAAGACGGCGGAGTCAGTTTGTTGACAACTCCGTCGAGACCTGAGTTAAGCATCATGGCGAAGGCCAGATAAGGGTTGCAGGTAGGATCCGGGCAGCGAACTTCAACTCTTGTCCCAATTCCGCGGGTTGCCGGGATTCTCAAGAGAGCGCTGCGGTTTGATGTTGACCAGGCTACGTAGACCGGAGCTTCATATCCTGGAACCAACCTTTTGTAGGAGTTAACCAGTGGATTGGTAATGGCAGAAAAGCCCCGGGCATTTTTGGCCATGCCAGCAATGTACTGATAGGCTGTTTCACTCAGCTGCAGCGGGTCTTTCTTGTCGAAAAAGACGTTGTTGCCCTTAAGGTCAAACAGGGACTGGTTGCAGTGCATACCGGAACCGTTGATGCCGAAAATTGGTTTGGGCATGAAGGTTGCGTGCAGGTTATGTTTCCTGGCAATGGACTTAACAACCCATTTAAAGGTAACGGTATTGTCGGCACAGGTCAGGGCATCGGCATACTTGAAGTTGATCTCGTGTTGGCCTTCGGCAACTTCATGATGGGAGGCCTCAATTTCAAAACCCATGGACTCAAGGGTTTCGATGATCTCACGGCGGCAGTTCAATCCGGTATCTTCAGGGTCAAGGCTGAAGTAACCGGCGTTGTCGTTGGTGTCCAGGGTAGAAAGGCCATCTTTGTCCAGGTCGAAGAGAAAGAACTCCGCCTCGGTACCAACGTTCATGGTGTAGCCCAATTTTTCGGCATCGGCCAGAACGCGTTTCAGATTGCCACGGGGGCAACCGTCGAAGGGGGTGCCGTCAGCTTTGTGGACATCACAGATAATTCTGGCTGCGGCCACACCTTCCTGGTTACGCCAAGGCAATATCACAAAAGTGTTATAGTCAGGAACAAGGAACATGTCGGATTCTTCGATCCGGGCAAAGCCGTCAATGGAGGAACCGTCGAACATGATTTTGCCGTCCAGCGCTTTTTCGATCTGGCTCCGGGGAATGGCGACGTTCTTCATGAAGCCGTTGATATCAACGAACTGGATCCTGAAGAAGTTGATGTTTTCCTCCTCAACAATCTTGAGGATGTCTTTTTTGGTCATGGTCTGCTCCTATCACTAAGGGTTTGAAAAATGACTGTTCTGGCTATTTTTTATGCCAAAAACGTTAAAGTTAGAGAGTATACTGGCAATATCTATGCCAGAATGTGTTTGTCTGGCAAGATTAATGATAAAAATCGACCTTGGGGGTAAATTCTCTGCTGACTATTACTCAGGATGCAACAGGCCAAGTGTAAATGTAAAGCTCTTATCATTAAACAGTAAGTTGACCGACTCATTTTATAGATGCTATATTGGCAACAGCTTGCCAATATAGCAGGGCGAAATTGTTTTTCAATAATTAATTTTCGAAAATTTAGGCAGATAGGTTCGTTCTGATTGTCCTCGTTGGGATAAAAGTGGCATTTTTGCCGTAGATGGCTTTTGTTATCGCTGGCAAGAGGTTCTTGGGATTACGGTTTGTGACTTTGGGCGGGTTGCTGGAGGCTTTTTCCAATAATCACAGTAATATTCTCAGGTTGTTATTTAATCAGGGGCTTCTCGGCAATTTTGCCGTTTATGCTTCTTTGGGGTCGGTTGCTCATTGTGAATGAAAAAATTGAAAAAAAAGAATTGGCTATTTTGCGGCTACTTGAAAAAGTTGATGGTCCTTTAACCAGCTCAAGGTTGATGGATAATCTGCATGCCATGGGCTATGAGGTAAGTGAGCGGACCATTCGCCATTATTTCAAGGAGCTTGATAGTAGAGGGCTTACCGTTAATTGCGGAAAACGAGGCCGGGCGATTACGGAAAAAGGGCTGCAGGAACTGCGTGAGGCCAGGGTTTTCGATAAGGTTGGTTTCCTTTCGGCCCGGATTGATCAACTGACATATCGAATGAATTTCGATCTGGCCCGAAAAACTGGCACTGTTATTGCTAACATAAGTATCGTTGAAGCCGATTTGCTGCGAGGCTTGGTCTCTCGAATTGGCCAGGTCTATGAAGCCGGGTATGGCATGGGCAACCGGATGGCCCTTTTTGGTCCGGGGCAGAAGGCGGGGGATGTGGTTGTTCCTGAAGGGATGGTCGGCATGGGAACTGTCTGCTCGATAACTCTTAACGGGGTGTTGTTGGCCCGGGGCATTCCTGCCTATTCCAGCTTTGGAGGCCTGCTTGAGATCAGGGATAATCGGCCTTCCCGGTTTGTCGAGATTATTAAATATGACGGGACCAGTCTTGATCCCCTCGAGATATTCATCAAGGGCGGCATGACTAGCGCTCTGGCTGCGGTGGAGACCGGTAATGGTCGGATTGGCGTTGGTTTCAGGGAGTTACCTGCTGATAGTCGCGATAATGTTTTGGCCTTGAACGGGAAGCTTGAGGAGGTAGGGCTTGGTGGCTTTATGATGGTCGGTTGGCCGGGTCAGCCACTCCTCGAAGTCCCGGTTAATGAGGGCCGGGTTGGGGCTATTGTAATTGGCGGGCTTAACCCTGCTGCGACCCTTGAAGAGAGCGGGGTTAAGGTTGGCTCAAGGGCACTGGCAGGTATGATAGAATACGATGAGCTCTTTCATTATAGTGAGATGGGTGAGAGGCTTGATGGTTTGTAATCAGAAGACAGGAGTCGGTATTCAGAATAAAGGTTAGTAAAGAGGCTGTTCTGGTTCCTGAATAATAGTAGATATAAATTAGGGGCTTATGAAGCATAAACTATAGTAATACAACAACATAGTCCAACATGGAAAGTTGAGTGAAATGGTAAAGAAACAAAATGAATTAGAGTTTGCGGCACTAACCTGTATGTACGAGATAACCAGGGTGCTGGCTTCTTCA
>DAOVJK010000040.1 GCA_030673265.1 Pseudomonadota bacterium
AGGTCTTAAGGTCGGCCTGGATGCCGGCTCCGCCCGACGGGTCCGAACCGGCAATGGCCAGAATTGCCTGGGTGGGGTTGGTCATGGTCTGTTTAGTTGGCGCTGCATTTGGAGGAAGCTGATTCTTCAGCTTCACCAATGGTCTTGAGGGTAATCTTGTAAAGCAATTCCTGGCCGGCCAGAGGGTGGTTGTAGTCGACGGTGATTTGATCGCCATCTATGGCCATGATCATGGCCGGCACCTGATGCTCCTGGTCCTCTTTTTTCATGGTCATCCCCACAATCATGCCCGGTTGGGGATCGGTTTCGTCGCCGAAGGCGCTGCGGTTCAAGGTCTGAATCAATTCATCCCGGCGCTTGCCGTAGGCTTCTTCCGGGCCAACTTTGACGGTTCTGGTCTCGCCCGGCGCCATGCCGATAATGCCGGACTCGAAAGATGGGAAAACACATTGCTGGCCGAGCGCAAATTCGAAAGGACTCTCTTCGGTTGCTGACTCGAAGACTTCGCCGCTTTCCAGGGTGCCTTCGTAAGTTATAGTGACGTAATCGCCTTCTTTGACTTTCTGCATGATGGGTCCTCTTGAAGAATAAGGTTTTGAATTTCCGGTAATCGTCAGTTGATGTTACTGGTGCGAGTACGGCCCAGTTTGATCAGCAGCAGGATGGTTGGACTCAGATGGAACAGCAGGTCGAAAATATCAATGGGCCTGCTTAATTGGCCGGCAACGATCATGGTGAGCTTTTCAATGACATGGGGCATCGGTGTGAACGGGGCCAGGCCCATGAAAATTGCGGCAACTACCAGCGGCGCGTAGGTTATTTTGTCTAGAAATTTAAACATCGCTCTTTATCTGTAAATTAATATTTCCGGGAACCGGCAGGGTGTCAAGATAACTTTATTTTGTTTTTTTGCAACTATCCGTAATTCCGGCTGGGCAGTTATGCTGATCTCGGATCTTGTGAAATGTCCCCGGGAAGCTAATAAAACTTGACATCTGGCCCGGATGGGCATAATTTCAACCTCTTAATTTTTACGTAACCGGCGCAACATAGCTACCTTTTCCATCTGGAAAGTTTCCGAGAAAATATCGTGGACCTGATCTGTGAGAAATACCAGAAGAAGTTTAGTGCAGAGGATGCGGTCTGCGCCCATCTTGAGGAATATTGTCGGTTTCGGGAAGCCTGTATAATCAACTTTACGACTCGGGAACAGCAACGGGAAGAGCGCCGGGAGCAAGACTCTGTATGTAAATGCCGTGCTGTCGGGGCTGAGAATCAGGAGATCATGGATAAACTTAACTTTGCCAAAGGTGACGGTCTGTTGCCAGCCATCGTTCAGGACCATCAGAGCGGTGAGGTGTTGATGTTGGCCTATATTAATGAAGAGTCTTGGCTGAAGACCCTGGAAACCGGTAAGGCCCATTATTGGAGCCGGTCGCGGCAAAAGTTGTGGCTTAAGGGTGAGAGTTCCGGCCATGTCCAGATGATTCAGGAGATCATGGTCGATTGTGATGAGGATACCGTGGTTTTCAAGGTCGAGCAAATAGGTGGGGCTGCCTGTCATAAGGGTTATGCGAGTTGTTTTTTTAGAAAGGTTGAGGGTGATTCTTTCGCCGTTAAGGGACGGCTGGTTTTTGATCCGCAGGAGGTTTATAAAAAATGAATATTTTGAAACTTGGTTTACCTAAAGGCAGTCTTGAAAAGTCTACCATTGAACTGTTTGACAAAGCCGGTTGGAAGGTCAAGACTGTGTCGCGAAATTATTTTCCCGAGGTTGATGACGATGAATTGAGTTGTTCCATCTGTCGTCCCCAGGAGATGTCTCGTTACGTTGAGCAGGGGGTGCTTGATGCCGGGATTACCGGTAAAGACTGGATTATGGAAAATAATTCGGACGTGGTTGTCGTTGACGATCTGGTCTATTCAAAGGTCAGCAGGAAGCCGACCCGCTGGGTGATTGCCGTGCCCGGTGACTCCGAGATCAATACCATTGAGGATCTGGAAGGGAAAAAGATCTCCACCGAACTGGTCAACTATACCGAGAAATTTTTTAAAGAGCGCAATATCAATGTTGATATTGAGTTTTCATGGGGGGCCACCGAGGCCAAGGTCGTTTCCGGACTGGCCGATGCCATAGTCGAGGTCACCGAAACGGAGAGCACCATCAGGGCCCATGGCCTGAAGATCATTTACGAGATGATGTCATCCAATTCCCAGTTCATTGCCAACCGGCAGGCCTGGGAAGATCCCTGGAAACAGGAGAAGATCAAAAATATCGCTATGCTGCTGCAGGGCGCCCTGCGGGCTGACAAGATAGTCGGCCTGAAGATGAATGTCTCCGAAGAGAAACTTGACGAGGTGATCGGCCATCTGCCCAGTATGAATGCCCCGACCATTGCCCATCTTTACCATAAAAAATGGTACTCGGTGGAGACCGTTATCTCAGAGCATCAGGTTCGGGATTTGATTCCCAGACTGCTTAAATCAGGTGCCGAAGGCATTGTTGAATATGCACTTAATAAGGTAATCTAATCCGTTCGTTTCAGTTTCTAAAAATTGATCCATAAGGTAATGGGCTTATTTCATGTCTGACTCTTTTTCGGCCTCGGCTTCTCTCGGTAAGTCCTGCCAGGTTGAATTTATCACCTCAGTTTTCAAGAATAGTCAACTTCCGGCCCCTGATTATCCGGAAATTGCTTTTGCCGGTCGCTCCAATGTCGGTAAGTCCAGCCTGATCAACAAGCTGGTTAACCGGCGGGGTCTGGTTAAGGTCAGCGCCAGACCGGGTAAGACCCAGAGTCTTAATTATTTTCTGGTTGAGAATGATCTTTACCTGGTTGATCTGCCTGGCTACGGTTTTGCTAAAGTGCCGAAGAGGGTCAAGAATGACTGGCAGGGCATGATTACCAGTTATCTGGAAAAGCGGGAGAGTCTCCGCTGCGTCGTAGTGATTATTGATATCCGGCACGGCGTTAAAGAGCAGGATCTGGAGCTGGTTTCCTGGTTGCAGATGATTGATCTTCCCCTTTTGCTGGTTTATACCAAGGCAGATAAGTTGACGCGGAATAAGCAGTTTCAACAGGCGGCAACACTCGATGCCGGATTTGGCGTGGCCCGTGATGAGCGGGTAGTTTTTTCTGCCAAGACCGGTGAGGGGATGGTTGATCTACTGGCTGCCCTGGATCGCTATCTTGAGGTCTCTTGACCTGAAAATAATCGTTAAAGTATTTTCTTAAATAAATTGAATGTGATAATCTCTTACTGATTATATTGATCGTACCTGTTTGGTGACAGCAGCCTTTAAACATGCACTCTTAAAAAATGTGGTGGGGAAGGTCAGAGAATGGAAGAAAAAAAATATAGAAAAACGATGTGCTGGGAAATTACTGGTTGCGGTCGCCAGGATGGGTGCAAAATTTTTAAACTGGCTAAGTCCAGTGGCAAACAATGCTGGGATGTGGTGGGTGCTTTTGATGATTACCGGAGTGCTTTGAATGTCTGCGGTGACTGTATCGTCACCGTCCTAAGTGGACGAAACTCTCTCAGTAAGGATGAGATCAATGATCTCAGGCGCAGAAAAGCTGAAAATAGCTCGCATCATTCCTGTCCGGGATTAGTGTCTTCCTGATATTTTTTTATAGTCTCAATCCGTTATTTTTTCATTTGCAGAATTGGCCAGGATTTTCTTCGAGAGCGACCAGGCAGTCTGTTATTTTGTTCAGTTCTGATTTATCAAGTTTCAGACCATAGCGGAGCATTCTTTTCGTTGTATTCTTCCAGGCCCGTTTGGTCTTCTTGCCAACTTTCTGGCATATTCTGTTTTTGTAGTGGCAACTTGTGCAATTCTTTTCAAGAATCTCGCTGCAATCCTGGCCGGCCAGTAAAGGTGCTGCCGTGAGAAGAAATGCTCCGGCCACGACTATGGATGTCAGTTGTTTTTTCATGATACACCTTGTTCTTCCTGCTATTGTTCTGATTTAAGGACGGCCAGGAACGCCTTTTGGGGAATATCGACGTTGCCAACGGTTTTCATTCTTTTCTTGCCGGCCTTCTGTTTCTCGAGCAGTTTTCTTTTTCTGGAAATATCACCGCCATAGCATTTAGCGGTTACGTCTTTACGCAAGGCCGAGATATTGGTTCTGGCCACGATAGAGCCGCCGATCGACGCCTGAATAGCGATCTTGAACATATGTTTCGGGATTTCCTCTTTCAGCTTTTCGCAGGCATGGAGCCCTCTTTCCCGGGACTTCAACCGATGGGCCAGCTGGGACAGCGCGTCAACCCTTTCACTATTGACCAGAATATCCAATTTCACCAGATCGCTGGGCCGATAATCAATTATTTCGTAATCGAAAGAGCCATATCCCTGGGTAATTGATTTAAGCATATCATAGAAGTCGTAAATTACCTCGGCCAGAGGCAATTCACAGGACAGCTCAATTCGGCCGGGGGTTGGATAATTGTAGGAGGTATTCTCGCCCCGTCTTTCCATGCACAGATTCATTACCGGGCCCATATAACGTTCCGGCATCAGGATTGAGGCCTTGATATAGGGCTCTTCGGTTCTCTCAATGAGGGATGGATCCGGGAAGTGGGCCGGGTTGTCGACGGTCTCCTGGCTGCCGTCCTGCAGGAAGAAATGGTAGCTGACCGTCGGGATGGTTAGAATCAGGGGGATATCGAATTCCCTTTCCAGTCTTTCCTGGACAACTTCCAGATGCAGCAGGCCCAGGAAGCCGCAGCGAAAGCCGAAGCCAAGGGCGGCGGAAGTGTCTTTCTGGTAGGTCAGAGCGGCATCGTTTAGTTTTAGTTTGTCAAGGGCGGTGGCCAGTTCCTCGTAATCGTCGGTTGAGATCGGATAGATTGAGGAAAAGACCACGGGCAGGACTTCCTTGAAACCGGGCAATGCTTCGGCGCAGGGTGCGTCTTTGAGGGTGATGGTGTCACCCGGTTTGGTGTCGTTGACCGTTTTAACCCCGGCCAGAATATAGCCGACCTGACCGGCGCGAAGCTCCTTCTGTGGCGATCTTTTCAGGTGAAATAAACCGACTTCTTCAACCCGATAGCTGGCGTTGTTGGACATGAAGATGATGGTGTCGCCGGCCTTGATCCTGCCTTCGAAGATCCGGCAGGAAATTATGGTGCCCCGGTACGGGTCATAGTTCGCATCGAAGATCAGGGCCTTGAGGGGCTGGTTGGCGTCGCCTTCCGGTGGGGGCAGGAGCTTGACTACCGCTTCAAGCATGTCGGTCACTCCCTGGCCGGTCTTGGCTGAACATTGCTGGACATCGTCGCAGTCGAGACCAAGATCGTCTTCGATCTGGATGATGGTACCCTCCGGGTCTGCGGCTGGCAGGTCTATCTTGTTTATAACCGGGATGATCTCCAGGTCATTCTCCAGGGCAAGGTAGAGGTTGGCAAGGGTCTGGGCCTCGACGCCCTGGGCGGCATCAATTAGTAAAAGGGCGCCCTCGCAGGCGGCCAGAGCCCGGGAGACTTCGTAGCTGAAATCGACATGGCCCGGGGTGTCAATCAGATTGAGTTCGTAGGTCTGACCGTCTTTGGCCTTGAACGGAAGGCTGATGGTCTGGCTCTTGATGGTGATGCCCCGCTCCCTTTCAATATCCATACTGTCGAGGAGCTGATCTTTAAACTCGCGATCCGAGACCATGCCGCATAACTGGATCATTCGGTCGGCCAAGGTTGATTTACCGTGGTCAATGTGGGCTATGATACTGAAATTTCTAATATTATTCATAGTTCTCGTAGGGTTGCTGTGGCGATGGCTGTCATTTGCAGGCAAAATTATTTATGCCGGTATGAATATAACGCTCTCAAAAGGGATTTTATAGGGGAGAACCTTTTTATCATAAATAATATCCAATGGGAATAACTTTCGGAATGTTCGGGTTTTTCATTGGCCCTTACGCTCCAAAAAGATTTATCGTAGAAGATGAATCAAATAGGAATGTTACCTGAGTAGCAGCGCGGGATAATTTTTAACACAAAATCAGGATAAGTGCATTTTGAATGATGTTGACACAATCAAACAGGTTGTTGATTTTTGCATCCATTTCTGAGTGACCTATCTCACATTTTCTTAAAAAGCCCACCTGGAAGTTCTTCGATTGCAAATGCCTGTTCATCCCAAATTTTATTCCCTGCCCGTTTTGGATTCTTTTCATAAAAAAGATTGCGTTCAGCAAAATGGCGATCCATTGCCGCCTGCATTTCATTTTTTGAAGCGTAATCACTATTTTGGATTACCGCCTTTTTCATGCCGCCAAAAACACTTTCAATTACATTTAAGAATTGTGCGCTAGACGGTAAAGGAACTATCTCAATGGCCGGGCCTGATCCAGTCTTTGCGGTTTTGCTATTAATGTCATTTACCCATTCCTGAATATGAGTGGAACGGTGAGATGATATCCCATCCCAGGTTATATATAGTTTTGTTTTACCTGCATACTTTCGCCAGAGCTTATCAAGCATCATAACAATAGTTTCTGAGTTTTTATTCTCCGTGAACTCCCAGGTCATCTGATTGGTAAATGCTTCAAGCGCAGCAATGGCCTGGACCTCTTCCTTTGCTTGTGGGTGCTTGGGAATAATTTTAGTCAGGCCTTTCGGCGTTAAAGACTTGCCTCCGTAAGCCTTGACTTTGTATGGACCCAATTCATCAACAAAGAAGAAGGCTTCATCTTTATTGACATTTCTCAGGGTGCTAAGAATTTTAGCGATCTTTTTTTTGTAATCAGGATCATTACTGGTCAATACCTTTCTGGCGTGTTGCCAAGTATATTTCGCTTCTTTTATTATTCTCTTTAAAGCCCCTTTCGGCAAATGATCTTTATAGACTTTATAATAGGCTTGGGCAATGGTGTCGTAAGTCCATGAAGTTCGATTAATATCATATGCGTTTGGCGGCGCATGTAAGATATCGATAACGCGTGTTGTCCTTTCCTTCCACATTAACTCTTTTCTGTCGGAAGTCATTCTCGTTTCGATGAACGAAATGCCTTTCTCTCTATAGAGCCTTAGCCACCTGTAAATAGTGTTGCACGACCGGTTTATTTCGAGAGCAGCTTCACAGATCGAATAGCCCCGGCTGAACATAAGCAAAGCGGTTGCCTTGGCATGATGATTCCTGTGCATTCTTTTTCGATATTTTTTAAGTTGGCCAATTTCCTTTTCGTTTAAGGAGAGATTTAACGGAGTGTGGTATTTCCTTTTTGAAAAGCCCTGAGAGGTATCCAGCAATTTAATATATGATCTTTGTTGTTCCGGTTGCATCTCAACACGACTACGGACGATTTCCTTTACTCTCTTAAGAAAAGAGAGAGGGCTTTTATGATCAATCTCAATTTCGATTGTGATGAATTTGTTACTTCTCTTTTTAGGGCGTTTTTTTCGATTTGATATGACATCTTTACCGCCAAGCTGCCTGCCGTAACAGGGTATAATGCCATCAATACCTTTTTGTTTGTAAAAACGAAGCCATCTATAAAAAGAGCCCAATGCGATATTGTTAAGATCGCAATATTTCCCCATGGCTTTTTTTCTGCGGAACGTACTCCCAAGAATTTCAGCCTCTTTCTTAACGAAGTATTCCTCAAAACCTTTGATCAACAAAAAACGTTTTGCCGCAAGAGCTTTGTTGTAATCCGAAAGTTTTTTCAATCGGTCATAGATGAACCAGTATTCTGACCAGAATATCTTTTGCTTTTCATTATCAATTACAACCTTACCAGGAGTGCTCTCAAACTCGGGGTGAATGCCCACTGCGCCTATCTCCTTTGTGATTTATTTTTTAATTTTCTTGAGACTCCAGAGAATATTAATATGGCTTCACATTCATTTTATCATTAACTGGAAGATATGATCAAAACGATACATTCGGCGGTATAAGGGGAATTGGGCTGAATTTTCTACAAAATATAAATTCAAGGTGGGGAGAATTCTGAACAATAAATAAAGGCCCGGTGGCACTCTCAACAGCTACCCCCAGGCCTTGCTATATTTTAATTTTACTTCTTTGGATTCTTGCCGGATTTGGCCAAGATTTACAGGAAAATGGTTGTTTTAATACTCAAGTTGTTTCTTCTTGGGGCACATGCGCTTGGACAACCAAGTCAAAAATTCTTCACGATCATAAATAACTCTCCCACGAAGCAGGTAATAGCGCGGCCCTGTTCCTTTTACAGCCAGATTCTCAAGGGTTTTGCGTGATATCACACCAGCAAGCAATTTATCGACTTCCTGCCGTTCAAAAGATGTAGGGACGGTTTTGCGTATTTTTTCGATTATTGGATTCATTTCTTGCTCACAATAAGAGGCAGGTCAGGCTTGACCCAGGATGCGCCATATTTGCCGTTCAGAAAGTTGATGTTTTCTTGCGAGTTTTATCGGTGAAACACCGTTGTCATAAGAATTGCGGATTAGGTTGTCTCTTTTTTTGCGGATCAGACTATCAATATTGCAAAAATATACATTGGTGCCACGGAAAAGTTGGGCCAATTCCAGTGTCTTTTCCACACCTACAATTTCAGCAACCTGGCTTAAGTCTCCCGGCAAATCTTTTACCTCAGGCATTAATTCGTCTGGAATTTTTGCAAAACATAAATCGCCCATGACATTCGCTCCCTCGTTGTTGCTTTTAGGCCACAAGAACCATTTTGTGACATTTACAGGATGAAATATGTCAATAGGTTAAACGGGGCTATACAATTTATTAGCTGAAGCATTTCAGTAGTCGAAGATTTTCGGAAAGCAGGAAAAAATGGAAGCGAAAAAAGCAAGGCGCTGGTTTGGCGACACTACGATCTTGTTTCGACTGGTCGGGAGGGTGCCCCTCGACTTAAGGAAAATTTAAGAAACGGCCTGGGGAGGCCTGAGGAAACTTTATAGCACGGAAGGCTGTGTGGGTCAGATAAAGACGCAATTGTCAAACTGCTGGAATTTAATGATGGTTTAAACACGGTTGCGGCCAACGGGCAGGCCGGTTGTTCAAAATGACAGGTGGTGAAGCGAACCTATGTCGCATAATACAAATTCGCAAACCGATTTCGAATTTGTGTCGTGAAGCGGAGCATGTTTGTCTTCAGGCCAAAAACTCATCAGCTGTTCGTTTTTGGGAAAAAGGAGGGAATCTTCCAAAACGGAAACCGTGATTCCGTTTTGAATTATGGCGCAGACCACTATCCATTATTGCAATCGATACCTACTAATTCATTTGTATGTAAGCCGGTGTGTATAATAATCAAGAGTTTCATAGTGCTTTTCTAAAAAGCTCGGCTTATCGATAATGATAAGGTCTGTATTCGAACGGTATACCGTTTTGGCAAGTTCCCTTAAAACGCAACGCTTGTCGCTTCCTTTTATGCCAGATAGAGAGTAGTTTTTTATTACAATTGTTCTTTTCTTTTCAAAACACAACTCTTCAAAGATATAAAACAACTCAGATCCTCTCCCCTTTTCCCCGGTCAGTACCGCAAGCAGATGTACATATGATTTAATATCTTTCCCATCGATAAATAGAGAATCACTCTCTGGGAAAAATGAATGTAATTCTTTTTCTGCCTCATCTATTTCCTCGTCTGTGAATGCATAAAGATAGACATAGTTCGCACATCCAAATTTATGAATAGAATTTAAAGAATTTGCAACTCTTCCTCCCAAATCACTCATCATGAGAGAATCAAGAGAAACCCCAAAAGTTTTTGTTAAAGCCTCCAAAAACCTACGGGACGCACCAACCTTATCAATTTCTATGTCACTAAGGTAAGTCCTGGAATATCCTATTTGATCAGCGAACTCTTGTTGGGTCAATTTTAGTTTTTTTCTTAGCTGAACGATTTTACTTCCTGCGAAATCCATAATCACCCCGCCGCAATATACGGCATAAAAAGCTTGACTCACATTAGCTGCCGCCGTATATTGCGGCACAGATCAATTGCAGTTCTTCAAATAGACAAACCAAAAAAAATCCCTGCTAGCCGTGTAGATGGAGGTGATAAATGACTAAACAGAGCCAAACACTAAAATTCCTTGAAGATTGGCATCCTTGGGATATAAAAGCGGCCCTCGGCAAAAAAGGATATAGCCTGGCAAAAATCGCCAGAGAGAACGGCTACCAAAGCACCTCGCCGAATCAAGCACTATACCGGCCATGGGCGGCAATGGAACGCATTATCGCCGCTATTATCGGCAAAAAAGCATGGGAGATATGGCCCTCTCGGTATGACAACAACCATCAACCTCTCTTACATCGTAAAACAAGACGTGCGTAATCCTTGATAACACCCAAACATATCAACCTCATTGAATACTATTCTTATCATATTGAACCACACACTGCATTATCTAACTCTTAAGAGAGCATAGACCAACATGGCACCCAAAAAGAGGCGAAATGAACGAGCAAAAAAAGCTGGGCAGTTGGACTTGTTTGATCAGATAGACCGCTATGTGATCGTCCGGCAGGAGATAGTTGAACAATGTGAAAAGACTTCTAATGAAACCACCAGTTATGCAAGTGAACATGAGGACTGTATTGAAATAGCCGCAGCCATCAAGAGAGCTATACGGGAAAGCGGTTTGAGCCGTGCCCAGGTATGCGATGCCATAAATGATTATTGGAGCCGTACAAAAGAAGGTCACACCGCAGGTCAATGCAAAAAGCCCCTATCATATGAAATGTTTAACCATCACCTTTCCAAGCCGGTTGAATACCCTGTCAAAGCTTATTTCCTCTTTGCTATTCAAAAGGTCACTGGTTCGCTTGAACCTGCTCGGGCCATCGTGGCACCGGCAGGGGCGGACGTGGCCAGTCAGGAAGATATTGCCATGATGGCGCTGGGCAAGCTGGATAAAAACATAACCGAAATGCAGCAACTTAAGCGTCAATTAAAAAATAAAGGTCTGGGACGGTGAGGCGGAAAATATGGGCGAGAACAAATACATAATCAAAGCGGCGGACGAATGTCTGAATATTATTCTGCTCCTGGCGGCCCCTGAATATTTACAACTCACAGAACAGGAGATCATGAAATCCTTGGGATTATCGAAAGATCGGACGTACAGGATGCTTAGGACCTTGGAGAGCAAAGAATTTGTCAAGAAAGCAAACGGTAAATGGGCCATGGCCCCGGCCATTGTAAAAATAGCCGATGGCTTCCGCCGTCATTTGGCAAAAAAGCGGGCGGAGTTGGAAGAGCTGGAGCTTGAGTTTTTAGGCGAACAACAGTTACCAGCTCAAAATTAACAAGAAGGAAGTTAATAATGAATAACAGCAAAAGCGGACATGCCCAAGCCATCATCGATCAAGGAGAAATTGATATAGCCGAGGATAACATGGCAATGAATGATAATATTGCAACAATTGATCTGGCGGGAAAAAACCAGGCGGAAAGACAACTCAGCTTGGGAATTGCCGCCAAGTATCTTGATGGTCAAGAGTATGACTTGGACAGAATCACGGCCCAGGTTCAAGTGCATATCGAACATATCACCCAAGGCTTTGTGGCGGTCGGTCGTCTGTTGATGGCGGTTAAAGAGGTCGAGGGGCATGGAAAGTTTGCTAAATGGCTTGAAGAGAATTTCTCATTCTCTCACCGTACCGCAAACTATTTTATGTTTGTGGCCAACAAATTGGAACAACGCCCGGAACTTGCTCAATTAGCCAAGGGCGGTATAGCAAAGGCCCTAACCTTACTCGACTTGCCTGAAGACTACCAAACTGAATTCATCAACTCTGGCAACATCAACGAACAACCTCTCGATAAATATATAAATATGAGCCACAAGGAGCTTCGAGAAGAGGTCAAAAAGCTCAAAAACAATATGGACAAAGAGGTTGCCGAGGAGACCAAGGCCCTTAAAAAAGAACGCGACATGCTGATTGGGGAGAACAAGCGGTTAAAGAAATTCGAGCCGGAAGAAGAAAAAACCACTGAATGGTGCCTGGAGCAAGTGCAAGAAATTTCACGGGCGGTATTTGGCCTTTCGACCCTTTGTCATAAGTTTACGATTGACGAGAGACTCCAAGACGATCTCCCATTACAAGCAAAGATTGAAAGCCTTATAACCACGGCGCGCAAGGAGCTAAGGGAATTTGACAGAGAGTGGAATGAAAAATTCAACTCATATGAAGGTTGATCATGTCAATTACCCCCTCTTTCATAGAAGAAATCCGGCGAGAACACAGCCAAGCCCCCCATGGCACAAAGATAGGTGTTATTGAAAAATGGGCAAGGTTGCTGAAGTGTTCGGAAAAGAAACTTTATAAAGAGATGGGATTGGATAATGGCCGAAAACGGCGGCAGGATACCTATAAAATAGAAGATGTTGAGGAATACACAAAAGTCGTTTTCCAGATCAAGAAAAGCCCGCCCGAGGAGGTAGGTGAGATTTCCACCGATCAAGCGGTGAAAATTGCTATCAAAAACGGCCTTATACCTGAAGGAACATCAATTTCTACATTTAACCGGGTTGGCAGAGACTTAAAGCTGAACAAGAAAAAGCGCAGGATACAGCGTTATCAAGCAGAGCGACCAAATCAAATGCACCACGTGGATGCCTCTACCTCGCAAGTTCTCTATGTTGCCCGCGTACTCCCAGACAACGACTGCATTTTAAAATTAAACTTTCGGGTGTCGCTCAACTATAAAAACAAGCCGACTCCAGTACAACTTAGGCCTTGGATATATGCCGTCACAGATGATTATTCGGGATATTCCATAGCCAGATACACGGCAGCTCCCGGTGAATCGATGGCCGACAATCTTGATTTTTTGGCCTGGGCCTGGGCGAAAAATGAAGACAAACCTTTCTTTGGGCTGCCTGAAAAAATCAAGGCGGACAAAGGGCCGATGATGAAAGGCAAAGCGGCCCAGGACTGGTTTGACCGCTTGGGGGTAAAAATTGACCCCAGTGTACCTTATGCCAAGGACGCCCATGGAAAGATAGAACGACCATGGCGGACACACTGGCAACGATTTGAAAAACAACTTTATGCCCAGGCTGATAGTAAGAATTTTGAAATCACCATGAGCGAATTAAACCGGCAATTTTTAAATTATTTCAATAGCGAATACAACCTTCGGCCCCATCGTTACGAAAAAGAGATCAATAGAGAGCAGGCTTGGCGGAAAATCACTCTTCATGGTGGCGCGATCGCACTCCCAGAGGATGCGATCAAAACAACAGCGAACAGGAAAAGAAGAAAAGTTGGCGCTGATGGCTGTTTAAATATTGATTGTATGACGTACGAAGTGAAAGGCTTACATGACGCTTGGGTGGACGTAATCCAGGGTGTGTTCACCAATGAAATAATTGTCCAGGACGTTGCAACAGGCCAAAAATACGAAGTAGAGAATTTTAAGCCAAACCCGATAGACACCTTTACCGCCCACAAAGACACTCCCCACCAAAAGGCCAGAAAAGAAGCTCAGCAACTAGAGCTTACCAACGCCTCATTATTTGACGAATCAATAGACAATAAAAACGTCGTCCCACTACCCACGCGGATCAAAGAGGAACGCATTATGGATAAACTGTTCGACACCGGCACTTATTTTTCACTGAAAGAGGCCATGGATGATTTTATCAGTATCACCGGGGAGTTTATCGAGGCTGACTCCGAAGATAGGACTGAGCTAGAGCAATTGTTTTTGGAGAATGATTTAAAGAAATCAGTTGTCAAACAGGTAGCAGGTACCCTTTTAAAAGCAGATAGGAGGTGTGAAAATGGCTAAAATTTCGAGGTTGGAAATATTGGCTGAAATGGGTTTCGCGAATGATCCGTTTAGGAAAGCGAAAATACAGAGTAGCGATTTTCTCAGGGCTGGCAAAGTCGCCAATATGGCGATCCGGTCACGGGCAATGATCTCCGTAGTGGGAGAAAGAGGTATAGGCAAAACAAATGCAGTGCGTAATGCCTTGCAGAATTCAAGAAATGTGAGGCGTGTGCATATCCATGCAAATGACATAAACAAGCTACTCATAAGCGATATTGAACAAGCCTTGATTTTTGATTTAAGCGATGAGAAGCCCAAGAGAGGCCGAGAAATTCGAGCAAGGCAATTGCGTCGAATCTTAGGGGAAGCATCACGCCGGATGGACATTGTCCTAATTATAGAGGAGGGGCACCACCTGCACGGGATGACGCTCCGAGCTATTAAAAGGTTGCGGGAAATGGAATGGATGGGCGAGTCGGAATTATTTAGCATTATTTTGATTTGCCAATCTGACCCCATGTGTAAACCCGGGGTGTCTGAAGTTCGGCTTCGCTCTGATTCCATCCAAATGAAAGGGATGTCAACAGAAGAGATCAAGGCTTTTGTCAAGCAGACGGTTGGGCCAGTATTTGAGAAAGAAGTCGTTGAGGCAATAACTGAACTGCCCAACAGCCATAACTATGAAGACCTCAAATCAATACTCATAAAGTTGATGGAAGAAGCGTTATTTGCCGGACGGAAGAAAGTCACAATAGATGATGTTGAGAATGGATTTGAGATTGGCAACTTGGAAGAAATGCGTAAGCGGGTCGGTATTAGTAAAGCCGAACTTTCAAGGAAATCAGGCATATCGGCGCTAACGGTTTCAAAACTCTTAACAAGTGAAAATGTGCAACACCTAAGCCCATCATCACAGAATAAATC
>DAOVJK010000262.1 GCA_030673265.1 Pseudomonadota bacterium
AAAACAACCCGGTTTCTTGCATAGATGTCATAAAATCCTGCATAGCCCGGCTATTCTGAGTAAAGCGGGAGCCCATATGATTATTGATACCGCTGGCGTAGGGAACGGCGGCCAAATTATCATCAAAGATTCTCCGAATATCCGGATAATCCATAGCAATAGTAACGGTGCCTGAACCAGGTTTCCACTTTGAGTCACTGGCCTCCATCGGAAAATGCAACAGGACATCACGCCCCCGCCGATTTGCCAGGGAAGCCTGTTGCGCCGTGTAGGGTCCGAACGGCAAAAAGGCAAAAGACAGGTTGAGGTCCAGCTCGAGCAGGGCCTCGCAGTTTTTTTTATTAAAGCCCATATCATCGATAACAATAGCAACCAGCGGACGATCGGTTTCCACCACCAAATCCCCCCCATCGGGGCTGACATGAACAACCTGGCTTTTGGGGGCCGTTTGTTCAACAATTACCGGCTCAGATAACACATCGGTCTCCCCGTAAGAAACCACCGGGCCATTACCAGAGACATCTCCGCGCTTCGGCAATACCGTTACATCATCCGGACCAAGAGCCAGAAAAACAATCAAACCGCCCAAGACCGTAAACAGCGCCGCAACTACACAAAGCACCAGCCACTGTCTGCCTTTTTTCCGCTGTTTAGGCCGCTTCTTTTTTCTTTTCTTTTTGGCTGCAACCATGGAAGAAACTTTTCCCGTTTTTTGTCTGCGCTTGCCTGGATCAGGCCACCACTCAACGTGGTATAGCTAATGGTCGAAGATCAAGGCAAACCTGAATTCATTACCTTCCGAAAATACGACTGCGAGGATTTTACATGAAAGCCAAGACATTGCTACCAATAATCCTGACAGCCATCCTGCTAATCATGCCAACCTCCTGTTTTGCTCAAAAACCTCTGATCAAACTCGCTGCCAGGGACGGGAATTGCCGGACAACGCCACGGAATGGGCTATGGTAACATATTCCGCCAAAGGCCTGACCTGGGGGGGGGAAAGAGGTGAAAATTGCTGCTGGCTCCAGCCACGATAAAAAAACTCCTACTCATGGCAAAGACCTCAAGAGGACTTCCTCGAAAAGCTGAACGAGCAGCTAAGAAAAGTTCGGTGGCTATAGCGATCGGCGGCTGCCGGTTAAAAAACCGGATCGGCTGGGCGCGGTGAGGTTAAAGAATAAGCAAGCAGTTTTCTAACCGAGTAAAAAACTTCATGAACCAGGAAACCCGGTGCAGTTTGCCAGGCATTGCCGGCCACGCCGCTAAACAATCCACGGCTGGCGATGCCGCCCTGGTCCTTTCAGCGAGGACCTCAAGAATTATTTATCACGGCTCAAAACATAACCAGCCAGTCCGTGCAGGATCTGCCGCTCTCTTCCTTCCTCAAAACAGGCCAGGGCCGACAAACCGCCATCAACCAGCTCTTCCGCCTTGCGGTACGCATAGCCAAAACCATCATATTTTTTAATCATGGCAGAGGCTTCCGCAAAACGATGGCGCTTCTCAGCCACACCAGCGGCCAGAATCGCTTCTATAATTTGTAAATCTTCCGGGCTGGCCTGTCGCAAAACCTGAATCAGCGGCAAGGTCATCTTGCCCTCAACCAGATCGTTCCCGACCACCTTACCGGTCTGGCCGGGATCGCCCTGATAATCGAGGAGATCATCTATTATCTGAAAAGCCAGGCCGATATTTTCACCGTATAACCTGATCGCGGCCCGCTGTTCCGTACTACCGCCGGCTAAATACACCCCGGCCTCGCAAGCGGCGGCGATCAAGGCGCCGGTTTTACCGGCCGCCACCTTAAAGTAATTATCCTCAGAACTATTCCGCTCTTCAGCATTCTGCATCTGAAGGAACTCAGCTTCCACCATAGCCTCGGTGGCCCTACCGACAATTGCCATAGCCTTTTTGCCGCCAACAGCCCCAGCTATGGTCATAGCTCGACTAAGCAGAAAATCACCGGCCAGAATAACCGGGCCAATCCCCCATACCGCATTTGCCGTCGGTTTGCCGCGCCGCAGGTCGGCATGATCAACCACATCATCATGAAGCAGACTTGCCGCGTGCAAATACTCGAAGACCATTGCCAATTTAAGGGTCTGCTCATGACTTGGTGCTACCTCGCCACCAGTCAGGCTGGTACAAAGCATGGTCAGTTGCGGGCGAATTCTCTTGCCGCCGTTAAAAATCCCATGCTTCAGGACTTCGCTGAGCAGCTTGCTCTCAACCGAAGCCAGCTCACTCCGCATGGCCTCATCAATCCCGGCCGCAGATTCCCTGAAAAAAGTCATTAATTCCTGATTGTTCACCGTCTGCCTACCTCTACGAGTACAGTTAAAAAAACAACCTTAAAAGACCGGTTAATAAAAAGCAAGATTGATTGAATTGCCGCAAAGCTAAGACTGCGAAAATGCCGATATGGCTAAGTAAATATTTAGCCAGACAGGCGCAGACTCTTTCTGGTGTCAGGACTCCCCCTTTTTTTGCCGGGCAACATCAGCGACTGCACAACCGTGACCAGTAAATCTCCGACAAAAAAACCATTTGGCAGATATCCACACCCGTCCCGGACCGGTCAGTTCAAACGGCACCATTTTATTTTAATAAAACCCTGCCCCGGCTAACTAAATAGATCAGGAGAGAGCGAATGATTGTCATTTTTCTGATATTTGACGTTGATCACTGCAAAAAGTATAATGATACCTTGTGGCATCAGAAATGAGATAAGCCCCTCCATCAGGCCAAAACTATGGGCCGTAAGCAAGTGCAAATGGTTTATAAGGAAACGCACCCCGGAAGGAGTAACTCCAATGAGCAGAAAGGTTTCCACAGCAATTACTCAAGTTTTTCTCCTGGCAGCAGTGCTGCTCTGTCTCGCTGCACCAGCAGAAGCAGCCCACTCTGATGAAGGGGGCGAAGATTTTTCGCCCTCGACCGCCACTGTCAATATGGGCCAGGATTGGCTCCGGAAAACAGTTCACTACGATGATGCCTGGGCAAAAGGAGCCGATCTGGCAGTAACCCTGGACCAGCACCTTTACCCGGCCCTGTCCCCCCTGATTGCAAAGTTCGCCAAAGACAAAGGGCTGAAGATCGCAATCCAGGAAGGCACCTGCGGGATTTCGGCAGGACGGCTGGCGCAAAAACGCGTTGATATCGGGGGCTTCTGCTGCCCGCCCGGCAATACCGACCGCCTGCCCGGCCTCCAGTATCACACCCTTGGCATCTCCGCTCTCGGCATCCTGGTCAACGCCCGGAATACTCTGGTGGATCTTGATGCCAAAACCGTCCGGGACCTCTTCCGGGGAGAAATCCAAAACTGGTCCAAACTGCTGCCAGGCGCAAATGAGACCCGTTTTGAACAACCGGTCCGCGTCCTTGCCAGGCTCCACTGCAAGCAACGACCGGGGCACTGGCGTCTGATCCTCGACAATGAAGAACATTTCAGTCTCCGAACAGACGAGGTCGGAACTATTGAGGCCATGATTTCAAAAATTGCCAGTATCTCCGGAGCTATCGGTTACGAGGTCCTGTGGAACATTAAACGGCACCAGGCTGAAGGAAAAATCAAATACCTGCGGGTCGATGGCGCCGATCCGACCAATGCAAACGATGTCGCCACGAACCGCTACCCATTCTATCGGGCTTACAATATCACCAGCTGGCGACAGGGGAGCGGCATAGAAAATAAAGATGCCACAGCGCTGGTTCACTATCTTTTGGCCCACCTCGGTGAGGTGAGTCCCGAATTTGATTTAATCACAGCCGACCGGCTGCGGGAGGCCGGCTGGAAATTTAACGAAAACGAATTGTTGGCGAGCCCCAATGACTGACAAACACTAGGATGTTTTTTAAGATGACCTCCATTCGCAACCTGTCGCTGGCAACAAAATTCATTAGCCTCTCTCTGCTTATCAGTATTATTCTCTGGGGTGCCCTGGATTATTTTCAAAGCCGGCAGATAGCAACTATATTCAATCAGCACCTTGATTCCTCACTGAAAATCATAGCCCGGGAAGACCGGGCCATGTTTGATGACTACTTCCGCTCTTTTGGTAACTCCGTCCGCCTGCTTGGCTCAAACCAGAGTCTTAGAGATCATCTCTCCTCACCCAAGTGGGACTCTGCCGAAAAAGGGCACGCTCCCCTTCTCCACCAGCAACTGCCGCAATGGTTGCCCGGCCGGGCAGTCCTGCGTGCCATGCCGCTGATCCAGTACTTTCTACTGATCGACACGAAGGGCCAGGTCAGGGAAATTTTTCTGGGCCATGCTGACGCCGTACCAAATGAACTTCTAGAACCCCGGCCCATTTTTCATGTATTGAGCCACAACCAGACAATACTCACGAAACTTGATGGCAAACCCTTTATCGTAACCACAGGCGCCATTCTTGATGAAAATGAACTGCTCATTGGCTATTTGATGCTGACTTCCCCCCTTGACAGTGATTTTATTTATGCGTCCTTAAAGGGGATGCATAGGGAAAGCTTCATTGCCCTGGTCAACAATTATGAAAAAAAGGTCCTGGCCAGCAACAGACCCGACGTAATCCCTCCCGGCATCAATGAAGCAGAGTTGACCCAGCAGTACCATATCATTGGCAAGTCCTTCGTCGAT
>DAOVJK010000341.1 GCA_030673265.1 Pseudomonadota bacterium
ATTTCACCGGTTGCGGCGGCGGCGCCACCATTTTGCTGGCAGCTTCGACCGGGATCCGAGATTATTACGTTGGCACCAGCTGCTTTGGCAATGGTGATGGTTGCGTCGCTGCTGCCGCCGTCGACCACAATAATTTCCAGTCCGGCGAGGTTCTGTAGCGGCAATAGGGTGGCGCCCAGATTGTCTGCCTCATTCAGGGTAGGGATAATCACCGAAATGCTTGAGGTCTTCGGGGCGATCGACATCAGCCAGTTCCTCGAGAAGATAGAATTTAAGGGCAAGTTTTTTGGCGGCGGTCATGGTTTCCGACAGGAGCAGATTGCTGCCCCAGGAACGATTGCTAAAAAGTCCAGGACAGGGTCTGGCGAGACCGAGCAGGTAGTAGCCGCCATCGGCAGCCGGTCCCAGGACCAGGCTGTGGTCGGCCAATCTGGAAAAACCGTTGGCCAGAATCTCAGGCGAAAGGCCGGGGCAGTCAGCACCGATGACCGTGACCTGGTGGTAACCGGCCTGAAAGGCTTCTGTCATGGCCCGGGACATTTTTTCGCCAAGATCACCGGCCCCTTGTTCGCGATAAATCAGGTGCGGACCGAGCCAGTTTTTCATTTGCTCACCACTGCCTCCCGCATGCCTGATTTCCAATTCAAGCTGGGATTCTGCCGCCAGATTTTCGGCAGTTCGCAAGGTCCGTTCAGTCATCTGTCGCTGTAGATCGGCCGCCCCTTCAGCCCCGAGCGCCGGAATCAATCTGGTCTTGGTGTGGCCCGCAACCGGATATCTGGTAAAGAGGATCAGCTTTTTTTTCACGAATGGCCTGTCAAAGTCGCTTATTAGCCGCAAGCATTATTAATGTAGGGCAGACATGGAGCTTATTATCTAATGACATCCAAGATAACCGAGATATTTTGACCCGCAAACGAAAAAAGCCCCCGGAGTCTTACCGGGAACGTAGATATCGCAAAATTCCCGATGCCAATGGCTTGCAGTTCTGTCAGGTCAAGGTTCGGGAGACCGATCTGCATATCCTGGCGCCGCTTGATGTCGAGGAGCAGGCAACGCATCTGATTGTCCAGTATCGGACCCAGCTTGAAAACTATCTGGCTCGCTGCCCTGTTTTTGTCGAGGCCCTGGCGCCCTTAAAAGATGATCCGACCGCCGTACCGCTGGTTCGGGACATGTTAAGGGCAGGGCTGGCGGCTGATGTGGGGCCGATGGCGGCTGTGGCCGGAGTTATTTCGGAGTATGTCGGGCGTGGCTTGTTGAAAATCAATGGTTGTACTGAGGTGGTGGTTGAGAACGGCGGCGACATCTTTATGCAGCGGCGCAAGGATTGTACTGCCGCGATCTTTGCTGGCGAGTCGCCGCTGAGTTATCGGGTCGGGGTCAGGGTGCCAGCCCGGGATATGCCGCTTGGCATCTGCACTTCTTCCGGCACAGTCGGCCACTCGCTGAGTCTCGGTCAGGCCGATTCGGTGACTGTTATCTCGCCGTCAACCGCCCTGGCGGATGCTGCTGCCACCAGGCTGGGTAATGAGGTTAGCAGGGGTGGCGATATCGGCCCGGCCCTGGAGATAGCAGCAAAAATACCGGGCCTGGCCGGAGTGGTAATTGTGGTCGGCGAGGAACTCGGGGCTTGGGGTCAGATGGAATTAGTGGCAATTAATAACAAATATCGTTAAGCTAACTAACAATGTATTTCACTGTTGGTGGCTGAAAATACTTTAATTAATCTGGATTGACCTCTCACATGACTTTGACCGGCGAATCTCTCTCAAACAATGTCAGCCTGCTGAAGGCCAAGGCCTCTAAGCACGCTATCGCCGGGGTGCTGATTTCTTCTGTGGCCCTGATCGCCGCGACCATGCTCTCCGGTTATCTTCTTTTCGGAGAAGTGAGTGCGGAGGCCTTTCTCAATGCCCAGAAAACCAACGCGGTTCTCTGGATTATAGATGGGATGCCTTTCCTTTTCGCCTTATGGGGCCAGTACGTTAGTTCGATGATGGCTTATGAGGCGGGGGCGATGGTCATCGACCAGACAGAGGAGCTTCGGGCCAAAACTACGATCCTCGAGTCGAAGGCGATGCATGACGCCACCCATGATTACCTGACCGGCCTGCCCAACCGCATCCTCTTCCTGGATCGACTTGAACAGGCCTTAAATGTTGCCAGGGCCAACGACAAGAAATTGGCGGTTATGTTGCTGGATCTGGATCGTTTTAAAGAGATAAATAACACCCTTGGTCATTATAATGGCGATAAGGTCCTTAAGCAGGTGGCAGCTCGTTTTGGGGAGTTGAAGCAGGCTGGGGATACTCTGGCCCGGATGGGTGGTGATGAATTTGCCTTCCTGCTGCCCGAAATCAAAGATGAGCAGGATCTGCGAAATATGGTGGCACGGATCAGGAAGGTTCTGATCCAGCCGTTCATGATCGAGGGGTTGAGCCTGGATGTTCAGGCGAGCATCGGGGTGGCCATCTTCCCGGAGCATGGCACCGAGGGCGACACCCTGATCCAGAGAGCTGATGTGGCCCGATACGTTGCCAAAGAGGCGCGCAACGGATTTGTGATCTACTCCTTTAAACATGATCAATACAGTCCCCAGCGTCTGACTCTGATGGGGGAGCTGCGGCAGGGTATCGAGAATGGGGAGTTGTTTTTGATGTATCAACCGAAAATTAATGGCGCTAGTGGGAAAATCAAGGCTGCCGAGGCCCTGATCCGTTGGAAGCATTACAAGCATGGCATTATCCCGCCGGATGATTTTATCCCGATGGCGGAGCGGACCGGGATTATCAAAGACCTGTCCAAATATGTGGTAAAAACGGTTCTTGAACAGATCGCAGCCTGGCAGACAGCGGGACATGATATCAGTGTTTCGGTGAACCTTTCGGCCCAGGATCTGCTGGATCCCGAACTGCC
>DAOVJK010000095.1 GCA_030673265.1 Pseudomonadota bacterium
CTTATGCAACTCCCATGAAACCCGGTTCTGCTTCACTTCCTCTACCTGGTATTGATGCTGCCGTCGTCAACGATGCCGGCGAACCAGTTGGAGTCAATGAAGGCGGGCGCCTGATCATCAAAAAGCCCTGGCCCGGAATGTTGCGTGGCGTCTACAAGAATCCGGCCCGTTTCAAGAAAACCTATTTCGAAAAATTCCCCGGCATTTACGATCCGGAAGACGGTGTCCGCAAAGACGAGGACGGTTACTTCTGGATTATGGGCCGTCTGGATGACGTCATCAACGTCTCCGGGCACAGGCTGGGCACCGCAGAGATAGAATCTGCTCTGGTTGCTCATCCTGACGTGGCCGAAGCCGCCGTGGTCGGTGCGCCCCATGAAATAAAGGGCCAGACTATCTATTCCTTTGTCACTTTGAAATCTGGAATCGAAGCCTCAGATGATTTGCGGGCCGCTCTCAAGAAACACGTCAGGGCCGAAATCGGGCCCATTGCCACCCCGGAGATTATTCAGTTCTCTGACGGTCTACCTAAAACCAGAAGCGGCAAGATCATGCGTCGTATTCTTCGCAAGATTTCCGCCGGCATGACCGAAGAGCACGATTTCGGCGACACATCTACACTTGCCGATCCGTCAGTAGTAGAGACACTGGTGGCGGACAGCAAGGAATTCGTTAAATAATTCCCTGCCTCAATAAGAACCGCAAAAAAGGGAACCGGTTCGGCCGGTTCCCTTTTTTTATGATTTCGACTAACCAAGACGAGCTGGATTCCTTGCAATGCTCCCCAATACTTTTATCCATCTTCAGGGCATCGGTCTTAAAAGAGAACTAGATCTCTGGCAGACAGGCACCCTTAACTGGGACGATTTCATGGGCAATCGACCCGATGCCATTCCCCCAGCCCGGGCCGCCTACATTATTGAGGCCCTCGAAGAATCCCGCAGTAACTTAGCCACCTGCCCCGGTTATTTCACCAAGCTACTCCCGGCCTCCCAGCACTGGCGAATATTCCCCCATTTTCGAGATAAAACCGCCTATCTGGACATTGAGACCACCGGTCTGAGCGAATCCTGCGACATCACCACCATTGCCCTCTACGACGGACACACCATCAAGCACTACATCCAGGGAGAAAATCTCGATGATTTCACCGTGGACATCTCTAGATATGACGTGCTGGTCTCATATAACGGCAAATCATTTGACGTCCCGGTCATTGAACGTTTTTTCGACATAACCCTTGATATGGCCCACATTGATCTCCGCTACGTACTTAACGGTCTTGGCTTAAAGGGCGGTCTGAAAGGATGTGAAAAACAACTTGGTCTCAGCCGGGGTGAACTGGACGGAGTAAACGGCTACATGGCGGTGTTGCTGTGGAACTTTTACCAAAAGAGCGGGGAACGTCGCGCCCTGGAGACCCTCCTGGCCTACAACATTATGGATACAGTCAATCTGGAATTATTGATGGTTGTGGCCTATAATCGCAACCTTGCCAAGACCCCCTTTCAAAAAGACTTAACCCTGCCAACCCCTAAGCAACCAGCAGTGCCGTTTACGCCCGACCCTGAATTAATCGCCAGACTCAGCAACACCTCAACTGGCAACCCATGGCAGAGGAGATATTAACCAGCAACTTGTCTGATTACTGACAACCAACATACATAACGGGAAATTAACCGGGATATTCGGCCAAACGGGGAAACAACTGAGAATTAGTGGAGGGAGAAGATCTGATTTATAGCTTGCTCGGCAGGATAACCGTGCTCAAATTTAAAATGGTGAGACTGTGAATTCAGGCCCCAATCCTGCTTACTATTCGCCAAATGATTCTTAATTTCTCCGAGGAGTTTTTCAAGTACTTCATCTTCACACTCGCCATATACCAGGAAGTCCGCGCTTTTTCTAAGCAGCATTATGTTAAGCTCGCCTTTATCATTTCCCCCATCAAATTTCTCCGCAGTCATATGGAGTTGCTGGCCAATTTCGTCAAGAACCTGGTCAGCCTTGATGAAACCGATCTTCTTATTAAACTCTTTAATCCTCGGGAAGCTGACAACAATAAGATGGTAGGGCCGGTCACTTTTAGCCAACATTCTGGCATCATCAAGATAGAGCAGATAACGATAATTATAGAAATCACTCAGGGGTTCTCTAAAATAAGACATCTGGCGGAACACCTCCAGATCCTCACTGTAATCTGCCTTGAATTCACTGACAACCTCAAGAGGGCTCCAGTCTTCAGTGATCTTTTCAATGATCTCAACGATACCATGATCAAGACAACCTTTTTTGGCCTCATACCAAAGAATACCTATGGCCTTTTCCCTGGAGACCGGCTTTTTATAGGGTCTTCTGGCGACAAGAGCCTCAAAAACATCGGCTGCAGCAACGATCCTTTCCAGTGGGCCAATCTCTGCACCCTTCAATCCATAGGGATAACCAGAGCCATCCAACCGCTCATGATGATGAAGAATGATTTTGCGAATCCGGAAATCATGATGGTGTTTGGCGAAGAGACTGGCCCCAACCAGAGTATGGACCTGCATAATATTGTGGTCCATCCGATCGAACATGCCAGGCTTGAGCAGAACATCGTCGGGAATCGCAACCTTGCCAATATCATGAACCAGGCAACCAAGCCGCAGGACTTCCATATCTTCGGAGTTTAAACCCAATTCCAAACCGACTCGGCGAGATATCTCCGCAACCCGGAGCGCATGTTCAAAGGTGGAATGATCACGGTTAGCCAGCATTTCGTACATGATCTCAAACAGGTTAACGATAAGGTCATCCTTCTCCTCGACAGCAAACGCCAGGGCCTTGTCTGCTTCTTTGCGCTCTATAAGTTCCTGGGCAAGACTAACATTCACTTCCTTGAGTTCGACTGTCCGCTCCTGGACCCTTAGTTCCAGTTCATCCCGGGATTTTTCTAACTCTCTTTCGGCTTTCTTGCGCTGGATCACCCCGCCGACCACACTGGCTGCGGCCTCAAGAGTTTCCTCTGCCAGCTTATCACGGATAGTGCCATGCTTAATATAAAGGGTAAAGACCCCCACTAAACGCCTGTTAGCAGATAGGATCGGCACACAATAGTGACCATGGGGAGCGATGCCATCATATTTATTGTCATGTTTATCATCCATGCAATCAGCAAAAACAATCTCCTCCGTGATAGCGCACCTGCCGCACAGACACTTACCAAACGGGACCTCAGCGCAAATAGTCTTGAGGTCGTCGTTAAGGCCTCGATGGGCCATAAGTTCGAGAACACCGCGCTTCTCCCCGACCAGGAAAATCGCGCCCTTTGGTTCCAGTTCCAGCCATGGGAGTGAGGTGAGGTGATAGATAAATAGCTCTAAGGTTTCAATCAGAGTCAGGTTTTCCAACGACAGATGCAGTAATTTATTGAGAATGGTCTGGGTTTGATAACCACGTTTAACTGCCAGCTGGTTACGTTTTTGCTCGGAAACATCCCGGATAATGGCCTGGACCAGATCATTTCTTCTGCCTGCCAGACCAGCCCTCACTTCGACAACCATCGAAACTCCATCAATATTGGTAAAACTCGAATCAAAGTAAGCATTTTCGCCAGCCAGTACTTTGCCGCTTGCAGCGTGCCATTCAGCCCGGTCAGCTTCGCTTAAAAATTGGTTAATGTTAACCCCGATCAAGTGGCTGCGTTCAACACCCAGAAGACGACAGGCCTTTTCGTTAACCTGCTTGATTTGCGCCTGCCGATCAAAGACCAGAATGGCATCATGGGCCTGTTCGAAGAGGATCCGATAGCGTTGCTCATTATCACGCAGTTTCCGCTGAACGGCCAATCGCTGGATAAAATTGTTGCGGAATCGCGACAGAACGAAGAAAATTGCCAACAGCAAGGCCAAAGCAACGGGAAGTACCGTCCGATAAAAGCCGACAGTCAGGTTATGAATTTTTTCAACCTGAGCGGTGATGTCGTAATATATTTCAAAAGCGCCGATGAATTTGCCGTTTTGCATCAACGGCACATAGGCCTCTACCACATCGGCCTTGAACACCTGCCCCTCAAGTGAAGCCGTTTCTTTCTGGACGACCTTGCTGAATGGCTTACCGGCAGCGACTATTTTGTGGAAATAATCATTACGGTTAATCGTGCCGACATCTTCCCGGTTAGTCGAATAAACAACCTCGCCCAAAGCGGAAAAAATCTTGATTTTCAGCAGGTTGAAATCGTTCCTGGCAGCAGAGACTATCTGCTCTATATCGTCTGGTAGAGTGCGGAGAGATACTTCATCAGAATCAAATAACGCGGAGGAAAGGTAGTTGGCAACCTGGGTGGCATGGGTCGCCGTATCTTCAGCAACATACTTCTCAAGAGATGGACTGAGCGAGAGAACAACATAAAGCGGCAGCAGCACCACAGCAAAAACCGCCAGACCAACTAACCATTTGATAAACTTAAGATTGAACATTATTCTCTTTTTACAATGGAGCGACCGAGACCTTAACCACAAAGCCGGCACAGCCGAAATCCATTCCCCCCCGGAAACAATACAGATTACAAACAACGCAAAAAAAATCCCCCTCCCCCCAACAACTACCCCACACTTACCTCATCAGCTTTTAATAAAATCCAACTGGTTATCTGTGGGAGACATGGTCCGATCACCCTCAATATTTATAACAACCTCGTAACGGTTCTCAAGTTCGAGCAACTCCTTACTTTTATTATTCTGCAGATATTGGGCCACTGCAAGCGGTAATCGGCAATCCACCCGGCAAACATTTTTCCTGGTCACCCCGGTCTTAATTCGTCTAAGGTAGAATAAGGCCTGGGTTTCAACAGAACGCACAACACCACGGCCCTGACAATGCTCACAAACATTATAACTGCCTCTCTGCACAGGAGAGGCCAGCTTCTGTCTGGAAATCTGCATGAGACCAAATCTGGAGATCCGGCTGATATCCACCTTGGCCTTATCCTCTTTCATGCTCTCCTTGACCTTCTTTTCAACCGCGCGAATATTGCTGGAGGGACGCATATCTATAAAATCTACAACAATCAGACCCCCCAGATCACGCAGCCGCAGCTGCCTGGCCAGTTCTTCGGCCGCCTCCATATTAGCCAGAAAGATCGATTCTTCAAAATTCTTGTCTTTGGAGGTTCGCCCTGAGTTAACGTCTATAGCCACCAAGGCCTCGGTGGGATCAATAACAATAGACCCGCCTGAGGGCAGACTGACGGTCGGTTGATAAATCTGCTCAATCTGCTTCTCAACCTGATGATGATTGAATATCGGCTTGGGGCCTTTATGCAGCAGAGCCGTCGCCTTCTTCTGCCGGGCCGGGATAAGCCCAAGAAAATTCTTCACCTTCCCAAAGGCATCCTCATTATCGACCATGATCTCACGGATATCCGCAGTATAATGATCACGCAGAAAACGTGCAATGATATCCTGTTCCTTATAAATCAGAGCTGGTGCGGACATTTTTTGGCCACGACCTTTGATCTCTTCCCACAGGTTCAACAAATAGTTGAGATCTTGCGAAATAGCACTCTTGGTGATATCCTCGCTGGCAGTGCGAATTATGTAACCAATACCTTCCGGTAACGTGAGACTTTCGAGCAGATTACGCAGTTTTTTCCGCTGGGCTTCGCTCACTATCTTCCTTGAAATCCCGGCGCTATCGCTACCCGGCATCAAGACCAGATACCGGCCGGGCAGAGACAGGAAGGTGGTCAGGTTAGCGCCCTTGTTAGCCACGGCCTCCTTGACCACCTGCACCAAGACCTCATCGCCTTTGCGAAGCAACTTCTCAACCGCTAAATCTTTCCAATGGGTATCCAGATCAACATCATCGCCATGAAAATAGTCTGGATGGATATCGCCAAAGGGCAAAAAACCGTTTTTACCCTCACCCATATCGACAAAAGCAGCTTGCAGACTGGGCTCAACCGATACCACCCTGGCCTTGTATATGTTACCTTTGGTCTGGGCGTGCAGAACAGTTTCAACATAGAATGCCTCAATCCGGCCATCCTCGATCATTGCGATCCGACACTCTTCCGGTTCATCTGTATTGATCAACAATTTACGAATAACATTCTTGCCTTTGCCCTTAACGGTCGCTGGCTCGCGCTCTTCCTTTTTACCTTGCACCGGCGGCTTTGCTTTACTCTTCTGTGTCTGTTGAGGGCCACCGACAGCTGGTGCCGGCTTTCTGGGCTGGCCCGAACGGGAACGACCGGGCGGACGTTTCCTTGGTCGGGAAGAACTCTGCGGCCGATTGCCTTCTGAAGACCTCTTGCCGGCATCACCCCCGGCCTTTTGAACCGAAGAACCGGCCTGTGCTGATTGATCTTCTTTTTTGCCGGTCAACCATCGACCGATCTTGGCAAGTACGGAATGACCCTCGTTACGGTCTTTTGACCCTTTATTGCCGCTTTTCGGCTTGGTAGTATTTTCTGCCATCATGCATCGTCTCTCGTATCAGGCTTGATCTCTCAAGCTCATTAAGTAATCTATCAACGTCTGCCCCATCCAGGCCGGTGGCCTCGCAGATATCTGTTTTTGTACAGGGGCGCCGTTTAAGCATTTCCAAAATTTCCATTCTCTCGGGCTGCTCCGGCCGCTTAGCAGCTCTGCCACTATAATCAGCGACAATCTCAACCCGACAATTCTTAAAGCGTCCGGCAATCTCTTGCATCTTATTTTCCGGTAGCGGCCGAGCCCACGACTCAGCAGGCGGCCTCACCACCGTATTAAGCTGAACCCGGTCTGGCCTGATCCGGTCAACTGCAGCAAGCAGAGCGTCAATATCCTCGTCGCTATCGTTAACGTCGGCTGCCAGCAAAATCTCCAGCCAGATTTCCCCGCCAAACTCTTCGGCAAAATCCACCAAACCTTCGATAATTTTCTCAGGGTTGGCACATTCCGGGGCCGGGCGGTTAATTGCGGCAAGGGTTGGCGCTCGAGCCGCATCAAGGGAGGGCACCACGATGTCGGCAGCCAGCAAATCAAGTCTCACCTGGGGATCGGACAGCAAAGACCCGTTAGTCAAAACAGCGACCGGAAGATCCAGCTGTTTCTTAACATACCTGATCACCTCGCCAATGCCGGTATGTAAGGTAGGCTCCCCGGAAGAGGTCAAGGTCACAAAATCGGGCCAGCCCGGCGATTTACTATCCAGGCCGGCAAAGAACTCATCCAGCTCCGCAATGATTTCACTGGTTGGCGAATATTCACGCCGCTTGACGGTCAATCCGGTGGTAACCCCCACCTCGCAATATATACAGTCAAAATTGCATATCTTCGCCGGCACCAGATCAACGCCCAGTGACAAGCCCAGACGTCGTGAATTTACCGGCCCGAACAGATGTTTCATTGGAAAGAAGACTGAGGAAAGAAGGAATATGCCATGATTCAGCAGTTACCAGGGTTGCCGGGTTACTGGCCCGCAGTTTATAAAATTTATTATTAAAGCCAATCTATAATAAATCCATATAGTTGGCAAGACATGTTTACTGGTCTACTTCTTTATAATATCTAAGTATTTATCCCAAACAATTGTGTTTTACCTTGACACTCCACGAGCCGAATCGTACTTTTGTAAAATTGTATATAATTCCAGCTAACGCGACTGAGCCATGGCCATTTGAGACGGGTGTTTAGCTAGCGACAACTAACCGAAAATACAGGACAATATCGGAGGCAACACCAAATGCGCAGTGATTTAATGAAAAAAGGCCTGGAGCGCGCGCCACATCGATCGCTCTTAAAAGCCATCGGCTACACCAACGAAGAGATCAGCCGCCCCCTGATCGGCGTCGGCCACGCCCACAACGAAATCATCCCCGGCCACGTCCATCTGGACCGAATCCTCGAGGCAGTTAAAACCGGAATCAGAATGGCGGGCGGCACCCCGATTTCATTCGGGACCATCGGAGTTTGCGACGGTATCGCCATGAATCACCAGGGCATGAAATATTCTCTGGCCAGCCGAGAGATCATCGCCGACTCGGTTGAAATCATGGCCCAGGCCCATCCTTTCGATGCCATGGTCTTAATCCCCAACTGTGACAAGGTCACGCCGGGAATGCTGATGGCCATGCTCCGGGTCAACATCCCGGCCCTGATGGTGAGCGGCGGCCCGATGCTGACCGGTCGCTTTAAAGGTAAAGACGTCCACTTGGTCAGTGTTTTTGAAGGGGTCGGGCAAGTCAAAGCAAAAACCATGAGCGAAGAAGACCTCAATGAACTGGAAGACGCCGCCTGCCCCGGCTGCGGTTCCTGCGCCGGGATGTTCACCGCCAATTCGATGAACTGCCTGGCCGAGGCTATCGGTCTGGCCCTGCCCGGCAATGGTACCATTCCGGCGGTGGCGGCCGCCCGGATCCGGCTGGCCAAAGAGGCCGGCATGGCGGTAATGAACCTCCTTGAGCAAAACATCCAGCCCCGGGACATTGCCACCGCCGCAGCCTTCGAAAATGCCATGGCAGTTGATATGGCCCTGGGTTGCTCGACCAACACCGTTCTGCACGTGCCGGCTCTCGCCAAAGAGGCCGAAGTTGAGCTGCCCCTGACCAGATTCAACGAGGTAAGCCGTAAAACACCCCATGTTTGCAGCCTCATTCCCGGCGGCCCCCACAGCCTGCAACAGCTTGATGAGGCAGGGGGAGTGCCGGCGGTAATGAAAGAATTACTGGCAACGGAGGACGGGCTCAATCTTGGGGTGATGACCGCCACCGGCAAAACCCTCGAAGACAACCTGGCCAAAGCAGAGGTCAGGGACCGCGAGATAATCAGACCGGTCAATGCGCCCTACCACAAAGAGGGCGGCATCGCCATCCTCTACGGCAACCTGGCTCCGGATGGCGGAGTGGTCAAGCAATCGGCGGTAGCACCTGAAATGCTCGTCCACAGCGGCCCGGCCCGGGTCTACAACTCCGAGGAAGAGGCCCAAAAAGCCATTCTTGGCAACCAGATAAAAAGTGGCGACGTGATAGTCATTCGTTACTGCGGCCCCAGAGGCGGCCCCGGCATGCCGGAAATGCTTTCACCCACCTCGGCAGTTATCGGTTTAGGCTTGGGCGGCAGTGTAGCTCTGATCACCGATGGCCGGTTCAGCGGCGGCACCCAGGGCGCCTGTATTGGTCATGTTTCCCCGGAAGCTGCGGACGGCGGCCCTATCGCTTTGGTCCATGAGGGCGACACCATCTCTGTCGACATCCCCAATCGCAGCATAACCCTTGAGGTAGCCGAAGACGAATTAAGCAAGCGCCGCGCCGCTTGGCAGCCTCCAGCTCCAAAAATTACCACTGGCTATGTGGCCCGATACGCTAAACAGGTCACATCCGGCAGTACCGGTGCTGTCTTGAAAGATTGATTATGTACCGCTAAACTAAGACAGCTGGAAGCACCCACAAGGGTATAGCAATCCCGAGATTGCTATACCCTTTGCCTGCTTTTCAAGAGTCAATCAAGCCTCACTGAAAACAGCGCGGTCTGCTTACATGGTTGCAGGCTGTTGCCGTCAATAAACCACCGCCAGGTCATCAGGTTTTGCAATCATCTCCTCCCCCACATTATTCTTTGCTCCAACCAGGCAAATTGGGCTTTGCACCGCAAGGGCATAAGTTTCATTTGTGCCGGCGAGCGGCCCAACTCAGCTTTATACCGCAAGGGCATAAGTCTCGTTTGTGCCGGCGA
>DAOVJK010000110.1 GCA_030673265.1 Pseudomonadota bacterium
AGACCTTGTATTCAGGGCAATTGGCCTGGGGATCCCAGGTGTCGATGCACAGGAGGTTAATGGGGGCCTCAGCAAAATGAAAAGAGGTGTAGACCGAGCCGGGCTGGACCTGATCGCTGATCTCGGCGGCCAGCCTGATTGCGCCACGTCGGGAGATCACCTCGACCATCTCGCCGTTTTTGATCTGCAGTCGCTCACCGTCGATCTTATTAAGCTGGAGAAGGGCCTGGCCTGATTCACGATTAAGAGTGTCGACCTTCCTGGTCATGGTACCGGTATGGTAGTGGTGATAGATGCGGCCGGTGATCAGCAGGAAGGGGTAGTTGGCGTCAGGCAGTTCGCTGGGGGGCTGGTGGTCGGCCGGGACAAAATGGCCCTTGCCGCGGGTGAAATAGTATTTATGGAGAAATTTTGTGCCCGGGTGGCTTCGGTCCCAACAGGGCCATTGCAAGCCCCAGGAAGAGTCAAGCCGGTCATGGTGCATGCCGCCGTAGATGGGCGCTAGCATGGTGATTTCTTCCATGACCTCGGCCGGTGATTCGTAATCCATTTCATAGCCGAGCCGGTTGGCCAGGCTGATGATGATATCCAGATCGGTCCGGCAATCAGCCAGGGGCGGGATGGCCTGGCGGACCATCTGCACCCGCCGCTCGGTGTTGGTGAAGCTTCCGGTTTTCTCGGCAAAAGAGGCGGCGGGGAAGACCACGTCGGCCAGTTCAGCGGTTTCGGTCAGGAAGATATCAGATACAGCCAGAAACTCCAGATTGGTCATGGTCTCTTTTACTTTAGCGAGCACCGGATCGCTGAGCATCGGATTTTCGCCCATGATGAACATGGCGCGAATTACTCCGTCTTTGCCGCAGTGGGTCATGTCCATCAGGGTGAGGCCTGGTTCGGCTGAGAGTTGAACTCCCCAGGCGGATTCGAACTTCTCACGATAATCTTCATTATCAACCTGCTGGTAGCTGGGAAAGACATTGGGCAGGGCCCCCATGTCACAGGCGCCCTGGACATTGTTTTGGCCGCGCAAGGGGTCAACCCCGGTGTCCTCTTTTTCGAGATTACCGGTCATCATGGCCAGATTGGCGAGGGACTGGACGTTTCTGGTCCCGCAAATATGCTGGGTGATGCCCAGACAATAGCAGAGGACTGCTTTCTGGGCCCGGGCGTAAATCTGGGCAGCCTTGCTGATCTTTTCAAGCGAGACTCCGGTGGTAGCTGCGACCTCGTCAAGATCCAACCGATAGAGCATGTCCCGCAACTGGTAAAAATTTTCAGTGCGCATTTCGATAAACAGATCATCGGCCAGGTTTTCATCGAGGATAATCCGCATCATCGCGTTCAAAAGGGGGATGTCGGTGCCGGGCCGCAGAGCCAGATGGATATGGGCGCAGTCGGCCAGAATGGTCTTACGGGGGTCGATAACGATCAGTTTGGCGCCGCGATCGACTGCATCCAGCATCCGGCGGGCCACTTGGGGATGGGCCTCGGTGGTATTTGAGCCGGAAACCAGAATGACCTGGGCGTTCTCAATTTCGTTGATTGAGTTGGTCATGGCGCCGCTGCCGAAGGTGGTGGCAAGACCTGTCACCGTGGGGGCGTGTCAGAGGCGGGCGCAATGATCGATGTTATTGGTTTTAAGAACTGCCCTGGTGAATTTCTGGAGGAGGTAGTTCTCTTCATTGGTGCATTTGGCCGAGGAGAGGACGCCGATCCCTTTACCTGCGGTCTGGTCCCGAATCCGGCCAAGTTCCTGGGCCGTAAAGCTTAAGGCTTCATCCCAAGTGGTTGGGGTCAGGACACCGTCTTTTCTGATCAGGGGCTGGGTCAGACGTTCGCTGGAGTGGATGAACTCATGGATATGCCAGCCCTTGACACAGAGGTTGCCTCGGGAGACCGGATGATGGAGGCTGGGGCTCGCGCCGGTGATCCGGCCAGCCCTTTCCTGAAGGTAGAGTCCGCAACCGCAGCCGCAGTAGACGCAGGTAGTCAAGGTGTTGCCCATGGAGCCCTCTTTACAGAAGTTGTTGGGAACGGAAAGTCAGACACGTCCTTTATCCTATCGGAAAATCATGGTTGCATGCAATGCCTAATATCATCTGTGGGTAGAAGGTGTCTTTGGGCATTGCGGCCAGCGGCGCCAACTTTATAGCCGTGACGATAAAAAATAGCTCATTAAAGCAAAAATTGCAGAGCGAAGCAGGTGAAGCAACAGAATGGAGGGCATAACGCCAATCAGCCACTGTTTGGTAGTGAATTTCTATTTTAATGGGTGGAAGTACGAGATTATTATCTGCAAGGAATTGTTTGATGTCTGCCGGTGGGGAATAGGCGAAGGGGTGCAGAAAATTGATATTTCAACAAACACCCCTGGTGATAAAGATTATAGTGAGGATAAATCCGGCCTGGCTCCTGTGACAAAGGGTATTCAACCGAAATCCCTTTAGAGTCAAGGAGGATCTGGCCGGGGAATAAAAATCTTGCCAGCCAGGGATTATTTCGATGCGCAAATCAGCAGAGACTATCTGCAAGTCCTAGATGGATAGTGATAGAGAATAGCTTTAACCCAGGAAGGTTTCTTTATTCTACAGGGCTATCTGCCGGGGTACTTGGCGGGGTATCATTCTCAACAGTGCCGGCCTCTCCAGCCTCGTTCTCCTCAGGTTCAAGCTTGCCCTGTTTGCGGAGTCTTTTCTCTTCTTTCTTCTTCATTTTGGCTAGTTCTTTCTGACGTTTTTCAAAAGAGTAGTTAGTTTTTCTTGCCATTGACAGGTCCTTTCAAGTTGTGGTGGTCAGGATAAAACTAAAAAAAGCCCCGCCAAGGCGGGGCTTCGGTGTCTCATAAAGAGACAAACAGGTCTTACTGCTGGACAACATTAGCTGCAGCCGGACCTTTAGGACCGTCAACAACCTCAAAAGTTACCCGGGCACCCTCGGTGAGGGATTTGAAACCATCGGCCTGGATGGCGGTATGGTGTACGAAGACATCATCGCCGTTATCCTGCTCGAGAAAACCGAAACCTTTAGCATCGTTAAACCATTTTACTGTTCCTTCAGACATCTTTGACTACTCCTGTAATACTGGCCGTTTGTAGGGCCACTTTATAATAAGGAGGAACGGTTTGCAACCGACCCTCCAGGCAGTACGTTTGCTCATAAAAAAACCGCAGGCCCAGGAAGGGATTGTGCGGTTTACTTTTTCCACGTATTACAAGCAACTACTGCACAATTGAGCCTGATAAATAACATGATCATGTTAAAGAAGCAAATTATTTAAAAACTGCGGTTTAATCAGGGATTAATGCGGAAGACTTGAATAAACTGACGATTGAGTCAATCGTGGGGCCGTTTTTAACCCGCATATTTCACCAGTCGAGATGCCCGATTGCGAAACGCTCGATAGGCAAAGTATGATGTTTTCAGCAGGTAAGCGGCCAGAGGGAGACTCCGATACTTTAGTATGCTGAAAGACTTATACAGCAGCCTATGCGGATATATCGGCTGGCCCGCAGGGTGAGTAGTTTCGAAGTCTGCGCTATCTGAAAAACAAACCATGTATTTCATTTGGTCCAAACTATGACCTTGATATTCCACAGCAAACCAAAGGTTTAACACACAAGTACAATCAGTTAAAATGACTTTTAAAAAATACTCATGAAATATGCGGGCTAACTGTTCTCTTCGGTTCTTTGCGTCAAGGAATAATCCAGGATGGTATTCCGTGATTTTCAGGGGAATCTTGAATAAAAGATTACCTGGGAATACGAAAAGAGGTAAACAATCGGCGCTAAGCGATGTACAGTGGCTGATTGTCAACGGACAACGAACCTTAACAGGTATAGGTCGTTGTATTTGGAGAGGTGTCAGAGTGGCCGAATGAGCCGGATTCGAAATCCGGTGTACCCGCGAGGGTACCGTGGGTTCGAATCCCACCCTCTCCGCCATTTTTTATTTGTCTTGGCCAGCGGTGCTGGATCTGTTCTATATCTTATTTATTATATCATCATTCCAAAACTAAACAAATGGAGATTGAAAATGAAAGTACTGGTCCTTTATTACTCCAAGGGCAATAATACTAAGAAATTGGCAGAGGCAATTGCCAAGGGAGTTGTCGGGGCAGGGGCCGAGGCGGTCTTGAAAAATACCGATGAGGTAAGTCAGGATGATTTCCGCGATGCTGCCGGGGTTATTGCCGGGTCCCCGGTCTATTTTGGAATTATGGCGGCCCAGCTCAAGAAGGTTTTTGATGATTTTGTCGGTCTGCGTCGTGAGATGGAGAATAAGGTCGGTGCTGCCTTTGCCTCCGGCAACCACCATACGGGTGGCAAGGAAACCACTATTTTTTCTATCCTGCAATGTATGATGATTTATGGGATGATTATCGTTGGAGACCCGATGGACGCTTCGGGCCACTATGGGGTTGCTTGCTGTAAGGAGCCGGACGAGACTGCGGTTGCGGATGGCTTTAAACTGGGTAAGAGGGTGGCGGAGTTGTGCGCCAAACTATAAGGCCCGATAATGGCAATTGTGTCGGGCTTGTTAATCCCGGGAAGAGAAAAGGGTGGTTGTTTGATAAGGAAATCCCCGGCCGGTTTTTACCGAACGGGGACCATTAATAAGGGCTTTTGGGTGCTATTATTTTGAAGTGCAGCTACAGCCACAGCCGGAAGATTTAGCCTCTTCCTGTTTTACCATCACTCCGGTTTCCCCACAGGCCGCGCATTTTTTGGGTTTACATCTGCCTTCCTTGGTCTCGCCGCATTTCTCACACTTAAAAACAGCCATTTTGGCCTCCTGTCTAATTTATAGTTCGCTAATGCGAATTGTTGATAATCTTTACTGTTAGAGATTTTAAACTTTTGAACTTATGATTGTCAAGTGGTTTGGAAAATGTAATAAAGGTCTTAGGGGTTGTTAACAGACATTGGCAAGCCAACAAGAACCTTAACCGAAGGGTGTGACATGTTGATTAAGGAAAATTGTACCTTATATAGCGGTGGTCTGCAGGGCGCCGAGAGCTACTTTGGTGAAGTGGCCGAAAAATTGGGGATAAAAGAGGTTAATTTCACCTTTGCCGGGCGGACTCCCAATCGTGACCGGAATATGGTGGTTATTTCCGACGAGGAACTGAGTCGCGGCGATATCAGCATGGAGCTGGCCTCGAAGATGATGAAGCGCAACTACTACGAGGCGGAGAAGCTCCGCAAGATTCTGCAGGTTATCTTCCATATGGTCAATAATGGTCACCAGATCTTTGTGGTCGGTACTATTCAGGACGATAACACGGTAAAGGGTGGTACTGGTTGGGCGGTTGAGCTGGCCAAACTTTTCAACCGGCCAATCCATGTCTACGGGCAGGTCCGTAAAGGCTGGTTCACTTGGCGGGATGGGGCCTGGCATGATGATGAGCCCCGTATCGAGCATGAGACCTTTGTCGGTTCCGGCACCAGGCATCTGACCGAGGATGGTCGCCAGGCGATTGAAAAGCTGTTTACCGACTCCTTCGGAGCGCCGTAAACCGTTACAGTTGCGGAGCCGTTATTACCGGCTCTGCTGTTTTGCAGACAAAAACTCCCTTCGCCGCGCTTGTCATAAAAAGCGGTTGCAGGGAGTTTTTTTATGGCTTGGATAATGCTGTTTTTGCTTGACAGCTTAGGGGGTTACGGTTAAAAGTACCGCTTTCTGAAATCAGCCTGTTTTTTCAGGTGCTGAAACATGTCGTCAATTCGTTGCCAGCCCCATTACGCGGGGCTGTTTTCTTTTAATCGCAAAAGGCAACTAGATCAGGGCGGATTTAAACCCCGTCGGAAATGTAATTCTTAGAGGTAGTGGAAGATGAGTAAAGATCTGGATATGGTCAGGAACATTGGGATTAGCGCCCATATTGACTCCGGCAAGACCACGCTGACAGAGAGGATCCTGTTTTACACCCAGAAGATCCATGCCATTCACGAAGTAAGGGGCAAGGATGGGGTCGGCGCCACGATGGATTCCATGGAACTGGAAAAGGAACGGGGTATCACTATCGCCTCGGCTGCTACCCACTGTACCTGGAAAGATCACGAGATCAATATCATCGATACCCCTGGCCATGTTGACTTCACCATTGAAGTTGAAAGGGCCCTGCGGGTTCTTGACGGCGCGGTGCTGATCCTCTGTTCGGTCGGCGGCGTCCAGTCCCAGAGCATCACGGTTAATCGTCAGATGACCCGCTATAATGTGCCGCGTATCGCCTTTATCAATAAATGTGATCGTACCGGCGCCAACCCGGCCCGGGTTACCGAGCAGCTAAGGGAAAAATTGGGGCTGAATGCCGTTCCCGCCCAGTTGCCCATCGGCCTTGAGGGTGATCTGGAGGGTGTTGTCGACCTGGTCACCATGAAGGCGGTTTACTTCGATGGTGATAATGGTGAGAATATTCGCGAAGAGGAGATTCCCGCCAATCTGCAGGACGCGGCGGACGCCTCTCGTGAGGAACTACTCGATGCCGCTTCCATGTTCTCCGAAGAGTTGATGGAGGCCGTACTGGAGGGCACTCCTACTCCGGAGATGATCCGGGACGCAATTCGTATCGGCACCCTTGCTTTGGAATTGACCCCGGTCTTTATCGGTTCCGCTTACAAGAACAAGGCTGTCCAATCCCTTCTCGATGCGGTGAATGATTATCTGCCCTGTCCGACCGAGGTTGAGAACATTGCCCTCGATCTCGACAAAGATGAGGCAGAAGTAAAGGTAAGCAACGACCCGGCCGATCCGATGGTTGCCCTGGCCTTTAAACTGGAAGATGGTCGCTACGGTCAGCTCACCTATGTCCGGACCTATCAGGGTACCCTCAAAAAGGGTGACTCTATCTTCAACAGCCGGACCGGCAAAAAAGTTAAGGTTGGTCGTCTGGTGCGGATGCATTCCGACGAGATGGAGGAGATTGACCTGTGCGGCTCCGGTGATATCGTTGCCCTGTTCGGCGTCGATTGCGCTTCCGGTGACACCTTTAATTCCAGCGACACCAATTACTCGATGAGTTCCATGCATATTCCGGCCCCGGTTATCTCTCTGGCCATCAATCCTGTCGACAACAAGGCCCAGGGCAATATGTCCAAGGCCTTGAATCGTTTCACCAAAGAAGATCCGACCTTTAAGACCTTTGTTGATAAAGAAACCAACGAAACGATCATCTCGGGCATGGGTGAGTTGCATCTGGAGGTTTATATCGAGCGGATGAAGCGTGAATATGAAGCCGAAGTTGAAGTCGGCGCGCCCCAGGTCTCCTACCGCGAGACGATTACCCAGCGGGCCGACTTTGATTATGTCCACAAGAAGCAGACCGGCGGTTCCGGACAGTTCGGTCGGGTTGCCGGTTTTATCGAGCCCCTTGAAGAGGGCGAGTACGAATTTGTTGACAAGATTGTCGGCGGTTCGATTCCCCGTGAGTTTATCTCCGCCTGTGATAAGGGTTTCCAGGCGAGTATTGCCAAGGGCGCTTTGGCTGGCGCTCCGGTTACGGGAGTGCGGTTGACCATCAATGATGGCGCCTTCCACGCCGTTGACTCTTCCGACGTGGCATTCCAACTGGCCGCCCGCGGCGCCTTTAAACAAGGTTATCTGAAAGCCAAGCCGATGTTGATGGAACCGATCATGAAGGTTTCCGCCGAAGGCCCCACCGAATTCCAGGGCGCGGTAATGGGTAGTCTCAACCAACGGCGCGGCATGATTCTCGGCACGGCCGAAGAGGGTAATTACACGGTGATTGACGCCGAAGTACCGCTCTCCGAGATGTTCGGTTATTCCACCGTTCTTCGCTCTCTGACCCAGGGTAAGGCCGAGTTCACCATGGAATTTGCGGCCTACCGCCAGGTTCCGAAGAGCGTGGCTGAAGAGATTATTAAAGAACGTCAGAAAGAAAAAAAATAAGATCAATTAACCAGTTGCTCTGTTGAGGATAAATCTTGTAGAGTCAGTTCAGCCCCCTTAGGGCTAAGCGCTGTTTCTCTAGGTTCAGAGCAACTGTTTCGTTATTACAGGAGATTAGGTATGCAAAAAATGGATCTGGCTGATAGTAATCCCTTACGAATTTTCGCTCAGGATGCTGAAGGTAATACCGTTGATAAGCGCATGGGCTTGATTATGTCCAGGGCTGGCCTCGGCAAGACCGCCATCCTGGTGCAGATTGCCCTTGATAGCATTCTACGTGGGAATCAGGTTCTGCATGTCAGTGTTGGTCAGAGTCTTGATAAGACCCGGGCCTGGTATGATGATATTCTCAAGGGAATTGTCGCAGACCTTAAGACGGAAGACAGCAATGAGTTGCGCGAGTTAGTACTCCGCAATCGCCTGATCATGACCTTCGATGAAGTGACTTTCAGCCGCCCCAAGCTTGAGGAGCGCTTTAATGACCTGGTTGCCCAGGATATTTTTCGGCCGACCTGTATAATTATTGACGGCTTTGATTTTGCCAATACCGATCAACAGACAGTAGCCGACGTCAAGGATATGGCTGACTCGATGGGTCTGCAGATCTGGTTTTCAGCTCGATGTCATCGTGAAGATGACCGACTGAGCGATGAAGGGGTGCCGGCGCCCTGTCATGAAGTTGGTAGTTTGTTTGATACCGTTCTTGTGATTCATGCTGATAAGGACCAGCCCGATCTCTCCCTTGATGTGATCAAAGACAGCACCGGTTGCGTCAAATCAGGCAAGGCCCTTGAGCTCGACCCGGCAACTTATCTGGTTAAATAAACCTGAAGTAATCCTGATTCAGGAGATCGCTACTACGGTTGCTGTGGCCTGGTGGCCGGAACTCCTGATCTTTGCATGATTGATTGGTGAGTATGTTTAATCCGAGCTTAAACTAAAAGAATCTTTTCAATGGCAGCAGGGTCTTTGACCCCGCTGCCATTTTTTTTGGCGACCCCTATGAACCTGAGACCATGTATTGACATCCACGGCGGCTGCGTCAAGCAGATTGTTGGTTCGACCCTGTCCGACCAGGACACCGACAGCCTGCAGACCAATTTTGCTTC
>DAOVJK010000196.1 GCA_030673265.1 Pseudomonadota bacterium
AAAATGATAAAATCTTTTTCACAGGCTTTACTCCTTTGGTAATATTTTTCTTTCTCTCATCCCCCCCCTTGGGGGACAATCTCATAATAACGGCTGTTACGGCCGGAATTAACTCGAACAAAACGACCATCGCTGGAAAGTTCCACAGAGGCTGGCTTCCGGGAAATTTTCTGTAAGGCAAGCATTTCACCGCTTAAGATATCATAGACCCAGATCGCCGGGTGTCTGCTGACTCCGACCAGAAAACGGCCGGATGGGGCAAAAGCGATGTCGACAATCTCCCTGGATTTAGGCCGCCTGACCCCGGGCACATCTCGCGCCAGCTGGAAAGAGGTCACCCGGCGGCCCTTACGAAAATCGAAGACCTGGAATTCCGCCGTATCCAAGCGGCGACGACGCTGCAGATCTATATCGGTTTTGAGAATCCCAACTGCACCGATCCGCATCCCCTTATCAAGAACCTTACATGTGATCTTGCTCTTTTTGCCGATGGAGTTACTAGCGATGTCGGCCAGGCGGGCGGCCTCATCGCTACTCATCTTCTTCTGTTCCATAAACACTGCGGCAGGGGCCTCGGAACCAAGCTCAAGCAACTGCACCGAGGCCTTTTCCGGCAGGGGCATCATCACCAGCCCGGCCTCGATCTCCTGGAAGATATCAGCCACGGCAGCAAGAATCGCTACTTTCCGGGCCGCTTCCGCCGTCGCCCCGAGCCATTCCGGCATCCCGTAAAAACCGTTCTGGGGCTCGCTGGTTCTCTGGTCAAAAAGCTCCCCGCTTTCATTACTTCTGCAGGCAATCGTCACCGTGGAGGAGGCCAGGCTGTACGTCCCTAGTCCGCCGGAACTTTCCACCCTGGCACTGACATCGACCAGGACATCAACCCGGTACTTGGCCTGGATCTCGTCAAGCCTGTCTTCATTGCCCAGCAGCAGAGCTTCCATCACCTTGTCTTCCAACATCCGGTCCAGGGTTTCCGGGTCAACTATCCTGTACTTCCCGGTATCGGCAAAACCCTTGGCAATAATATTATTCAGGCTGACCTGTTCATTTTCATGCAGAGTCGGGCTTTTCACCACGAAAACAGCCAGGCTGCGCTGCCCCTCGGCCAGAGCCGGCAGGGCTGCAGCCAGGACCAACAACAGACTGGCAAGCCCTGCCAGGATCCTGCTCCTCATAAAAATTATCATCATCTCTAGCGTCCCGCCTCGGCAACAACCCGGTTTCTGTCCATGGTGACAATCCTGATCGACAGTTTTTTCTCGAAAGTCCTGGCGACGTCCCTCAGGCTTGAGGTGGTCGTAACAGTAAAAACCGCCGCCCCGTCAATCAGCTGCGGTTCACTCACCGCCCAGATTTCCGACATATTTTTGATTATCCGGAAATAATCATCACTCTGGGTAAACGAACTGTTTTTAACCGTCAACTCAAAGATTTTTTTGCTGCCACCGGTTTTAGCCAGAACAACCCTGCCGGCCCGGCTTTCGGAAAGTTCATATCCCGCAAATTTTTTCTGCAGAGATGACGCCAGTTCGCCTAGCGTTCCCTGGACTTTAAGGTTGTAAACAAGTTTCCCCCTGATACTACCTCTGGATTTGACACTTTCAGGGACAATCTGCTTTATGCGGCGCAGCTTACCCCCTATCTCCCCATCCAGATGGGCCTCGGTTCCGGCAAAGATTAGTTCATAAGGAGAATAGTACACGGTCTGCACCCAGTTAAGCATCAGGTCGGTAAAAAGCCTGGGGACCGCACCTTCCAGAACCTTGTCCTTGGCAAATTTCCGGGCCGCCACCGGCCCCGAGCCCGCGGTTGCACTACCCTTGTCAAAGACCTCATGAATCGTGATCTCCCGGGTGGAGGTGGAAAGATTAATGATATTCCAGGTCAGTTCCGAATGGTACCTGTACATGGGTACAACAATATCCCTACCGGCCCCCCGAATCTTCTTATCAATTTTCAGCAGAAAAGAAGTTTTGATTTCACCGACAATGATTACATCAAAATCGTTTTTTCTGCCCAGCTCAACCCAATCCGGTTTATCGGCCATTGATCCGGCCAAGGTCGGCAAACTAAGGAAATAAAAATCAGGGTTCCTTTTTTTGAAATACTTCTGGATCCTGCTCTCGGAATGCAAGTCCGGGTCGGCAAGGGTCTCCCGGCCATTCTCATCGACAACCTTTTCGACAATCGCCATGGCTATCCTGGGGCTGTTGATACTCTCATAAATTGCCGGGATATCGATCCTCGCCTCAATGGAGCTTTCGAGCAACGCCTTGTCCAAGGCAGGCGGGCTGACAATAATGGCGTAATTCTGGTAATAAATACCGTCCTTAACAAAAGACTGGCCAACCTTTTTAACCCCCCGGACAAAGCCGGACATCTTGGTATAGACCTTGTCGTAAACCAGGGTGAAATTTTCGACCATGCTCGCCGAGCTGATTTCCTCGCCGACAATCTTCCGGACCGCTTCCTGCATGGCATAACGCTTTGCCGCCCGTTCTCGGTCCGAGGCGTCGGCCGCGGCTTCGCCCATCTGCTCGGTGGCCGTCTCATCTCTCTCCCAACCGAGAAAAACCCCGTCAGTGCTTCCGGCAAAACTACCAGACGCATGAATGGCAACGGTGAAAATCATCAACAACAAAACCACAAGCATTCTAAACTTTCTCATAACCCCTCATTGCCTTATAAAGGCCTGCCTATTCACTTCTGATTGCCACGGCTCTTCAGCCGGCAGGCTTAGATTATTCCAGGGAACCGTAATTGCCAGCCCCTGTCCAGTTGGATATTACCCTGACTTTTCATGACCACGCAACGGTCTATAATTTCTCTCCAGAATCTTCCAGCAATAATCTAATATATTTGAATTGCCATAACCAGCGCATATTTTGTTGTGGCATTGCCTTTTTAGAGTAAAATGGCCAAGCAAGATGGTAACAGTGGCTCAGGTTTACAATAAATGACCCGGCCTGTTTTTTTATAAATTTTTGTTATAGAGTTGATCCCCCATGAGTATGGAAAGCGAAAAGCTCATCATCGAGCTGAATTACCGCAACGATATCATCGACGAACGCAACGAAGACACGCCCTTTGACAGCCGGAAAATGTTCAACCTGCTCACGGAAACGGTGGTCGACAAACGCACCCTGCAACTGGTCGAAATCCATAACCTGTTCGAGGCCATGGACCACACCATAACCAAGGTCGGCTCAGCGCGGCTTTTCCATTCCCTGGCCAATCCGTCCGAATCGATCGAACTGATCCATGCCAAACAGGACTCGTTCTGCGAACTGGAAAGCAACGTTAAACTGCAAAGCGCCATCGTCGAATTCCTGACCGTCTTCAGCCATGGCGAAAACAATCTTTTCAAATTTCTCAATGCCCATATGCAGGCCATCCTGCCATACCATGATTTCATTGAGGCCACCAAAACCATCGAGTACATGATGGCGGCGGCCAAAGCCCCCAAACCGGAAACTGTCTACCTCGACTCACTATTCAAAAGTATTCTTAGTTTCGTCGGCTCACCAACCGCGAACCTGGTCTCCGGCCCACGCTACCGAACCATGAAGGGACTCAAGTCCACCGGGGAAAAGAAATCATTTTTCCACCTCCCTTTCCGACCATCACGCTTTACCTTCGGCTCCTTCCTGCCGGCCATGCCCGGTCTCCTCTTCGGAGCCGGCTGGCTGTTCGGCTTCATGAATGAAGGCCTGGCCTTCACCTTTTTCATGCTGACGGCCTGGATCAGTCTGTTCGGAATCCTCTACGGTGGGGTGATCAAACCAATCTTCGATTACGAGACCGCAATCCTGCCAATCAGAAACAGGTTGATCAACTCCAACCGGTTCGGCTCGGCAATTGAAGCGGTAGCGGCGATCGACGAGCTGATGTCGTTCGTCAACTTCAACCAGGTGGCCCATCACCCGACCTGCATGCCGGAATTTACCAACAACCGCTACCACCATTTTATCGCCACGGAGCTGCGGAACCCGACCCAGGCAGCCACCGACCTCTCTTACGTCCCGAACAACATCACCCTCGACGACTGCCGAGCCACCTTCATTACCGGGCCCAACAGCGGCGGTAAAACCACGATCTGCAAAACCATCGTCCAGAACCAGATCCTCGGTCAGATCGGCGCGCCGGTTATGGCCAGTTCCGCCCGGATCAACATGGCCGACCGCATCACTTACCAGGCCCCGGCCTTCGACACCCTGATCGATGAGGAGGGCCGCTTCGGCACCGAACTTAAGGTGACCAGGGATATCTTCTACGCGACCACCCCCAAAAGCCTGGTCATTCTCGACGAGATTGCCGAAGGTACCACTACCCACGAGAAAATGAGCCTGTCCGGTCAAATCATGGAAGGCTTCTATACGATTGGCCACAATACCCTGCTGGTCACGCACAGCTCCGAACTGGTCGAACACTTTCGCCTGCAAAACAAAGGCCAGTACCTGCAGGTGGAATTTGCCGACAAAAAACCGACCCATCGGCTGGTGCCCGGCATCTCCACCGAGAGTCATGCCCTGCGGGTTGCTTCCAAGATCGGCTTCTCACCGGATGACATCCGCGAACATCTCAAAGACAAGGGCTACATCGCGAGTTCATAGCTGGACCGAATTCAAGCTCTCTCCAACCGGAACATGTTTGACCACTGCCGACGCTGACCAGCCTCTCCCGGTTCGGGAGGAAACAAGCCCGGCAAATTCCTGAAATCGGCCCAGGCAGCTCGAACTCGCCAGCCCCGGCAAGGCAGAATTTTACCGACAAGCCCCTTGTCGTAACAATGATTGCCTGGTAAGCAGATCCTGATTATGTCCCTGTCAAAGCTACCCGAACTACCGATCAATGCCATCTTGCCCGAGCTGCTGGCAGCTCTGGCCGTAAATAACAGCGCAGTACTGGCGGCGGAACCCGGTTCCGGCAAGACCACCATCGCCCCCCTGGCCCTGGTCGACCAGCCCTGGCTGGCCGACCGCAAAATCATTATCCTCGAGCCACGCCGCCTGGCCGCCCGGGCCGCCGCCGCCCGGATGAGCGAGCTGGTCGGCGATCGGGTTGGCGGAACCATCGGCTACCGGGTCCGTTTTGACAGCAAGGTCAGCCGCGCCACCAGAATCGAGGTGGTGACCGAAGGCATCCTGATCAGGATGCTCCAGCAGGACCCGGAGCTTGCCAGCACCGGCCTGGTGATCTTCGACGAGTTCCACGAGCGCAGCCTCCAGGGTGATCTGGCCCTGGCCCTCTACCTTGATGCCCGGCAGTTACGGGATGACCTGAAGATTCTGGTCATGTCGGCAACCATCGACACCAGCACCATTGCTAAGCTGCTTGGCAAGGCCCCGGTCATAACCGGCCAGGGCCGCTGTTTTCCGGTGGCGGTCGAATATCTGCCGCGTCAATCCACCGACTTCATCGTGCCCCGAACCGTCAGGGGGATCGATAAGGCCCTGGCCGAACAGGCCGGCGACATTCTCGTTTTCCTGCCCGGGACTGGCGAGATCCGCACCGTCCAGGCCCATTATGCAAAAAGAGCTGATCTGAGCTGTCTGCCCCTCTACGGCGATCTGCCCCTGGAAAAGCAGAACCTGGTCTTTGCCAAAGCCCCTGGCCCACGCCGCCTGATCCTGGCCACCCCGATTGCCGAAACCAGCCTTACCATCGAAGGAATCACCACCGTGGTCGATTGCGGTCAGGTAAAATCGCCGCGCTTTGATCCGGCCAGCGGCCTGACCCATCTGCAAACCATCCCGATCGCCAAGGCCTCGGCCGAGCAAAGGACCGGTCGGGCCGGGCGGCTTGGCCCCGGCCATTGCTACCGGCTCTGGACCGCGGCTGAACACCATTCCCGCCCTGATTTTCTGCCCGCAGAGATCATCAACGCCGATCTCGCCCCCCTCTTATTGGAACTGGCGCTCTGGGGAGTCAGCGATCCCGGCCAACTCTCCTGGCTCGACCCGCCTCGCCAGGGGCAGATCAAGCAGGCCAGAAAGATCCTGCTTGAACTTGAGGCCCTTGATGAAAAGTTGGCGATTACCCCCTTGGGCCGA
>DAOVJK010000235.1 GCA_030673265.1 Pseudomonadota bacterium
CGGCGGAATGTCCGGCGTATTTCCACCTCAGCAATTGATCTGCTTATTCAATACCATTGGCCAGGTAATGTTCGGGAGTTGCAGAACTGCATGGAAAGGGCCTTGCTGATCTGTGATGGGGATGCCATCAAGAGCTACCATTTGCCCCCTACTCTACAGACTTCCGAGGCGCCCGGGCAAAACAGGAATCCGCTTTCTCTGGTGGCGACAGTGGAAAATTTCGAGAAGGAATTGGTTGTCGATGCCCTAAAGCGTTATGAAGGTAATCAGACCAAGGCTGCAGCACATCTTGGCACCAGTCTTAGGGTTTTCAATTATAAGGTCCATAAACATAAAATTGATCCGAATAAATTTAAAATATCCAAAAAATAGTAATAAGTAAATAAGTCCTGTTTTTGGGTGTATTTCAAAAATCCGGTTTGTCACGATATTGTGATAAACCGGATTTTTTGTAACAATATCGTGATTTTTATTCGATTCAGCGCGTGTGGCTTATTAGAAGAAATTCCATAATACAATGCGATAGATAGTTTGCTTGGGTCTGGCACATTTATCGCAAGTTCTGCGCGGAGTTACACGTTCAATTTATTAATGGGAGTTCTATTTACTAACCGGTTTATTTTTCATCTTTGCGGAGGGATGACGATAAATGATCAATTCGGGAGACACTGCCTTTATTCTGGCAGCAGCCGGCCTGGTCCTGCTTATGACGCCAGGACTGGCCTTGTTTTATGCAGGGATGGTGCGCAGCAAAAATGTGCTTGGCACTATTCTGCAAAGTTTCATCATGGTCTCACTGATCAGTATTGAGTGGGTCTATCTTGGCTATTCGATGTCGTTCGGGCCTGACGTCGGCGGGGTTGTCGGTGATCTCTCCTGGTTCGCCCTGGCCGGGGTCACTACTGAGCCAAGCCCTGATTATGCCACGACCATTCCCCATATGGTTTTCATGATCTACCAATGTATGTTTGCGGTCATCACCCCGGCCCTGATCACCGGTGCTTTCGCGGAGAGGGTTCGTTTTGGCCCCTTTGTGATATTCAGTCTGGCCTGGGCGATCCTGGTTTATAATCCGGTTTGTCATTGGATCTGGGGGGCCGGGGGCTGGCTTGCGGCCTGGGGGGTTCTGGATTTTGCCGGCGGCCTGGTGGTGCATCTGACCTGCGGCGCCGGGGCCCTGGCGGCGGTCATGGTTGTCGGGCCGCGCAAGAATTTCGGGCGTTCAAACTTTATGCCCCATAATCTGCCGATGACTTTGCTCGGCACCGGCCTGCTCTGGTTCGGTTGGTTTGGTTTTAATGGTGGCAGTGCCCTGGCCGCAAATGAGATTGCGGCGGTTGCTTTTGTTTCGACCCATCTTGGCGGGATGGCCGGTATGGCAATGTGGACCATGATGGAATGGATCCGCGATGGCAAGCCGACCACTCTGGGCGCCGCTTCCGGCGCTATTGCCGGTTTGGCAACGATCACCCCGGCGGCAGGTTTTGTCGGGCCTAATTCGGCGATTATCATCGGTCTGCTGGCTGGTCTCTGCTGTTACTTTGCCGTCTCCTTCAAAAACAGACTCGGTTTTGACGATAGCCTGGATGTGGTGGGCATCCACGGACTTGGCGGTCTGATCGGTACCGTCTGCCTGGGCATTTTTGCCTCGAAGGCGGTTAACCCCGCTGGCGCAGATGGTTTGTTGGCTGGGAACCCGGCTTTTCTTGGCACCCAATTGTTCGGGATCGTGGTGGTTGGAGTTTATGCTTTCGTCGTCAGCTGGATTTTATGTAAGCTGATAGATATGAGCGTAGGGATGCGGTTGTCTCCTGATGCTGAAACAATCGGCCTTGATCAGGCCGAGCATCGCGAAACAGCTTATAATACTTAAGCCCTTTTTACGGTAAAGCCTTAAGGAAGGGATAAGTGCCTTACAGGGAATCTGTAACATTTTGGGATCACAATTATTTTATTGGTTGCTAGTTTTTTGTGACAAGATCAAAACTAAAAGGCACTAAAAAATTAAGGAGAGAATTGCAATGAATTCCGGAGATACTGCTTTCATGTTGGTGGCAACAGCCATGGTCATGTTGATGACCCCTGGTCTGGCCCTGTTTTACGGGGGCATGGTTCGCTCCAAAAATGTGCTGGCAACGCTGATGCAAAGTTTTCTCTGTCTTGGGATTGTCTCGATTCTCTGGGTTGCTTTTGGCTATTCGATGGCCTTCGGTCCCGATGTCGGGGGCTTTGTCGGTGATCTGTCCTGGGCTGGTCTCAAGGGCGTTGGCACCGAGATCGGCCCTTATTCCGATACTATCCCCCATCTGTTATTTGTTGCCTTCCAGATGATGTTTGCGATCATTACCCCGGCCCTGATTACCGGCGCATTTGCTGAAAGGATCAAGTTCTCCGCCTATCTGGTCTTTACAATTTTATGGACGACCCTGGTCTATTTCCCTGTCTGTCATTGGGTTTGGGGTGGAGGCTGGATCGGCGGGCATGGCGGCCTTGATTTCGCTGGCGGTACGGTTATCCATATTAACTCCGGGGCCGCAGCTCTGGTCGCGGCGATCTTGATCGGTAAGCGTAAAGGGTGGGGCCGAGAGGCCTTCCATCCCCATAATTTAGGGATGACCCTGCTTGGCGCCGGAATTCTTTGGTTCGGCTGGTTCGGTTTCAATGCCGGCAGTGCCTTGAGCGCCGGTGAAATTGCCACGGTCGCCTTTTTTAACACTCAGGTAGCTTCCGGTGCCGCTGCGGTCTCCTGGATAATCATGGAATGGTTGACCCAGGGGAAACCGACTACTCTAGGTGCTGCTTCCGGCGCGATTGCCGGCCTGGTGGCGATAACTCCAGGCTCGGGCTTTGTCGGGCCTAATTCTGCGATAGTTATTGGCCTGGTCGCCGGGGCGCTTTGCTATTATGCGGTGCTCTCTAAGGCAAAGCTCGGCTACGACGATGCCCTGGATGTGGTCGGAGTTCACGGAGTTGGTGGTTTGTGGGGGGCGCTGGCAACAGGTCTTTTCGCTTCGACGGCTGTTAATCCGGATGGCGCCAATGGTCTTTTCTTCGGCAACCCCTCATTGCTGGGGATTCAGGCGTTGGACTCATTTGCGACAATTATTTATTCAATTATAGTTACATTTGTTATTCTTAAGGGAATTGATTTAACCATCGGCTTGAGGGTAAGCTTGGAAGATGAGATTCAGGGGTTGGATCTTACCCAGCATAGCGAGACTGGCTACAGTCTCTAGGTGGCGTCGCAAAAAATCCGATCTACTGCGTCGTAGCGCCTTTTCGCAGTCTGCGCTTAGCTGTTCGTTCGGCATACCATGTGTATGGCCTTGCTCACAGGTAAGCGAACGGAGAGAGACTCCGAAAACACACTACTCCTTGTTTATCGAAGTTTTTGCTTATCCATGCCCAGTTATTTGGCGAGAGTATCAAAATTAATCATTAAACAATTCCAAGTAAGGAGATTGTCATGAAAAAGATCGAAGCCATTATAAAACCGTTCAAACTGGATGATGTAAAAGAAGCCCTTAACGGGATCGGCATTAAAGGGATGACGGTCTCCGATGTTAAAGGTTACGGCCGCCAGAAAGGCCATAAGGAAATTTATCGTGGCGCCGAGTACGAAGTTGACTTTATTCCAAAGACCAAGATTGAAATCATTATCGATGCCGACCAGGTTGATCAGGTAGTAGAGACAATTCGGGATGCTGCCAATACCGAAAAAATTGGTGATGGTAAGATCTTTGTTCTGCCGGTCGAGGAGGTAATTCGGGTTCGAACTGGAGAGAAAGGTCGAGAGGCGATCTGATTAGCCAAGTGAAACATGAACTCCGCGCCAGTCGCGAGGCCCTCCAGAGGTTATGGGAAGATGGCTTAAGCGGTCGGCTGTTGCTTGATAAACATTCTGAAACGATTGATGTTTTTCTACAAGATCGCTTTGCCGAATTAACCGAGGGCACCGGGGAAATGACTCTGGTCGCCCTCGGTGGTTATGGTCGCAGTGAACTTTTCCCCTTCTCTGATATAGACCTGATGCTCCTGCATTCCCGTTGGGTCGGCAAGAATGTCCTCGAAAAAACAGCCGAAGGAATCTTGTACCCACTCTGGGACGCCGGGCTGGAAGTTGGCCATAGTGTCAGGAGTGTTTCCCAGTGCCTTGGTGACTGTAAGAATGATTTTCATCTCCAGGTCGCCATGTTGGATGGTCGCCTGATTACCGGCTCGGAGAAGCTTTTTGCGAAACTGGCAACATCCTACAAGAAGAAATTCATCGAGGGTCGCCGCCGCGATTTCTTAACGAAAATGGCGGTCGAGCGGGAAAACCGTAAACATCTCTACGGCGGCCACAGTTTTCAGCTTGAACCAAATATTAAAGAGGGCCGCGGCGGCTTTCGTGATATTCAGTCCATGTTATGGTCTGCCCGGGCCGTCTTCGGTCTAAACGGGCTGGTAGCCATCGAAGAAGCAGGGGTATTCCGGCCTGAGGAAAGATCTGCTCTGGAGCAAAGTTTCGATAATCTGGTCATGATCCGCAATCGCCTGCATTACCTGAGTGGCCGCAAGAACGATCAGCTTTTTTTCGAGCATCAGGAAGGGATTGCCAAGGCCCTTGGCTATAAAGACACCCGGGGGGTGCTGGGCGTCGAGATATTTATGCAGGAGGTCTATGGCTATCTCGATACCATTGCCGTGGCCACCGATCTTTTTTTTGAACATATTGACGAAACCCTCGGTGCGGTGCGGCGGGTTAAGGGCGATGTTGTTCTTGAAAAGGGCTTGGCCGTAGTTAATGGTCGAATCCAGTTGACCGACCCGGAGTTATTGGTCCTGAAACCGATTCTGCTCTTTAAAATTTTCAGCCAGGCTGCCCGGACCGGGCTGCCAATCCACTTCAGAACCAGACAGCTTGTCTCGGGCAGTCTCGGTCTCATCAATGATGATTTCAGGAGTTCCCGCCGGGCGGCCCATGAGTTTATCGATATCCTGGGCGCGGCAACTATTCCTTTACCTTTACTGACAACCATGTTGGAAACAGGTCTCCTCTCCGCTTACCTC
>DAOVJK010000203.1 GCA_030673265.1 Pseudomonadota bacterium
CGCAGCGAGTTTCGCCATCATCTCCAGGTCAGCAACAAACGATTTGTATTCTGTGTGAATCCCATCCGTCGGCGCGGCCGAGAGGATGGCGTAAACGATGTTGTAGGTAAAACGCTGATGGCTGCGGATGATCGATTTGGTGAACGATTTGCCGATAAGTTTGCCCCGGAGATCGAAATCAAGAATGGCAGTAAAGGCCAGGCGGTCCTGGTCCGGAACGAGGCTGCAGAGATCGTTGGACAGTCGCTCCGGCAGCATCGGCACTACTCGACCCGGGAAATAGACGCTGGTTCCGCGCTGGTAGGCGTCTTGGTCAAGGGGGGAGCCGGTGCTCACATAGTGGCTGACATCGGCGATGGACACATAGAGGCGGAAATTCTGGCCGTTTTTTTCTATGGCCACGGCATCGTCAAAATCCCTGGCGGTTTCACTGTCGATCGTGACATGGGGAATATCCCGCAGGTCGGCCCGGCCCGGCTCAAGTTTTATGGTGCCATCCAGTTCTCTGACCTGCTCGAGGGTTTCCGCGCTGAACTCATGGGGGAGTTCGTGCAGGTGGATAACGATGTCGGCCTGGACGGAGGGATCATCACTGCTGCCGAGAACCTTGATAATCCGACCGGTCGGCCGGTGGGCGCCGCTGGAAAAATCAGTGACCTCGGCAACCACAACTTCGCCGGCTTTGGCCCCGCCGGTCTGTTTGGGGCCGATCTGGACATTGTAGGTAAAGCGATCATCCTCCGGGATAACCAGGCCGTTGGCCTGATAGGTGCCGACGATCCGGGTGGTTGCCCGTTGCAGGACCCTGACGACCCGGCCTTCCTGTTTGTCTCGGCGCGCCTTGGTCAGACGAACCAGAACCCGATCGCCGTGATTGGCGGTGCCGGAGGAGTTGGGCGGGATGAAGATATCGTTTTCCCTGGAATTTTCAAGCTCCGTCAGCGGCCGGGCGAAGGCAAAGCCCCGGGGGTGGGCACTGATGGTCGCTTCGACCAGACTTTTTCTATTGTGAATACGGAAGAGGTCGCCTTTGCAGGACAGCGTCTTGCCGAGGCAGAGGGCCTGCAGGGTTCCCTCCAGGATTTTGCGTTTACCGCGAGTGGCGAGGTGCAGGCCGGCGAAAATCTCTTTGCGGGTGGCTTGACCGCTCTTCGTGTAGATAAAACCGACGATATCGTCTTCCAGCTCCAGCAGTTGTCGGTCTCTGCTTTTGAGTGCGGTGCGGTCCGGGCGCTTATGTTTGGCCGCAGTTGCGGGACGGCCTTGACCTTTTCGGCGACGAGGGCTGGTCGGGGTTTTTTTTGAACGGCTGTTTCGGGCCATGTATTTTTTCCGTCTCGTTAAAGTTATGGAGGATCAGGACTAGGCTTATTGGGGGAGTTAGTAGTAATCTCCGGAGTTCTCCGGCAGACAAATTCCCGTTTTCTTTCAAATAATGATGCCACTTTTTGCCGAAAATGTAATAATATTTTTTTTCGGGCAGGATTACAGGCGTGGCCCGGCCATGCCGAGATTGCTATCCCCCCTTTGGGGTACTTTTTACGAGACCATCAATATTGTCAGAAAACGAGTTCGATATAAGCGCATATTGCGAGGAAATGGAAAAGGCCCTGGGCGGTCAGAGCGGTGATGCCCGTCTTTTCTGGGAGGCTTTTTCGTTCTCGGTTGATGCCCATCAGGACCAGCGGCGCAAGTCCGGCGAGGCCTATGTCAGCCACCCTTGCGCGGTAACCAGGATCCTGGTTGCCGAGCTTGGCGTTAAAGATCCCGAGACCCTGGCTGCTTCGTTGTTGCACGATACGGTTGAGGATGTCGAAGAAGTAACCAGCGAGGTCATCGGTGAGCTATTCGGCCAGGAAGTCGAAGCCATCGTTGATGGGGTCACCAAGATCGATGGTTTCGAAGGAGACCGCCAGGATTTTGTTAAGCAGGTGCATCGCAAGATCTTTTCCGGGGCGGCTGCGCGGGTTGAGGTAATGATGATCAAGCTGGCAGATCGGCTCCACAATCTGCGAACTCTGGCGTCAATGCCCAAACATAAGCAGCAGAAAATCGCTGATGAGACCCTTGATATCTATGCACCGATGGCCGGGCTGATCGGGCTCTATAATCTGAAACGGGAGCTTTATGATCTGGCCCTGAGTTACAAGTTCCCTCGCCAGGCCCATAAGCTTGAAAACCGGATCAAGCGCTTTAAGGATCGGGAAGATATCCATGAAATCATCAAGCACCTGCGGGACGAGTTTGAAAAATACTGGATCACGGCTGAAGTTTCTCTGCGGGTAAAGGGATTGTGGGCCTATTATGATCACCGGCAGCTCCAGAAAGAGATCGAAACTCCCATGGAGATTCTGATCAGGCTTGAAGATGTCCAGTCGTGTTATCGGGCGCTGGGGGTGATTAACCAGGAATATCCGCCAATCCCCAGAACCATTCGGGATTTTATCGCCAATCCCAAGCCCACCGGCTATCAATGTATCCATACCCGGGCCAATATTCGCGGGGAGAAATATCTTTTCAAGATCCGCACCGATGAAATGGTCAGAAGCGGCCGTTCCGGGATTATCAGGGAATGGTCGGAAAAAGGCCAGATGCCCAGCGCTTTCGCCAAAGAGCTAAAGGAATTGTTTGACATCCTGGCTGCGGATGATGGTCTTTCCTACCGGGAGATGATCGCCTCCTCTGCCAAAAAAGAGATTTATACCTATACTCCCAAAGGGGATGAGATCTGCCTGCCGATCAAGAGCAACGTCCTCGATTTTGCCTTTAGGGTTCATACCGAAGTTGGCCGCCGTTGTCGTTACGCGATGGTCGGCGGCCGCAAGCTAACACCCGATAGCAGGCTCAGGGATGGTGATCGGGTCAAGATCATTACCCGTGAAGATCCGGTTGATTTCGACCCGGAAATCCAGGTGAAATGCCAGACCCCCAAGGCTCGATCCGAACTGGGTAAAATGTTTAGAGCCCGGCGGCAGCTTCTGGCCCGTAAGATCGGCAGATCAATCCTCGAACAGGAACTAAAGCGCTACGGGATTCCGGTTGAGTTGCTCGAGAAGACGGAAATGGAGGATGTTTGCGAACAATGTCAGGTTGTAGATATTGATGAGTTATTTCTGCATATTGGTGAGGGGCGGGTGCCGCTCAAGGAGGCGGTGGAAGCCGTCCGCCATAATCTTTATGAAGGCCGGGAAACCCTGCAGCCGCCAACCGGGACCTTGAACCGCATCTACCTGGACAGCCTTGACCCCGCGGCGATCAAGTTTTCCCGGTGTTGTCATCCTACTCCGGTCGATAAAGGGCTGATCGGCCTACTCAGTGAGCGGGGCATCTCGGTCCATGGCCAGCATTGTCGAAGAATCGCCGACTTGAAGGTACAGCGGGAAGATGTCATGGAGTTGCGTTGGCGAACGAAGAAAACCCTGGTTGAAAAACTACAGAGCCTGTTGTTCCTGCAGGTACCGAATCGCAACCGTTTGCTGATGATGCTGGGGGTGGCGCCGGAGGAGATGACTATCTCGGAGATCATTCGTCTTACCCAGAGGAATGCGCCAAAATCGGCCTGGGAGGTGCGGTTCCGGGTTGAAACCCTGCAGGGTTTGAAGAACGCCCTCAACCATTTTAAAAAATCCGGCCTGGAATATGAATTTGATTTGGAGCACTGACGGTTAGAGATATAGTGCACAATCCTTGTCTGATAATTTCTTTGGGGGCAGTGAATTGTTGCTCCTGTTTTCTGTTTAATTATTTGATTTACTTAGAATTAATTTATAAAAAAGGTCTGGGGGTATTCTATGTTACACAGAAAATATCCAAAGTTTAAAAGTCACGTGTTGACAAGAAATTACAGCTCTGACATGAGTAATAACCAGACAGTTCTCTTTTTTATAAACCATCGAGAGACAGGTCTTCTTTTATGACAAAAACTCTTCTATCCAAACCGGCCTGCCACCTTTTGTTGTTAATAGCCCTTGGTATTATAGGCTATTCAAACACCTTTAACGTGCCTTTTCATTTTGATGATCGGGAAAATATCATTACAAACCCCATAATCAAAAATCTGGATTACTATAAAACCCCTTCAAAAGCAAAGGTCTATAAGAGTACGACGGAATACCCGATGTTAATTAACAGATATATTGGTTCTATTACCTTTGCACTCAACTATAAGATTAATAAACTTAATGTTACTGGTTATCATGTTGTCAATCTTTTAATCCATTTAATCAATTCCTTGCTGGTTTACTGGTTTGTCCATCTTATATTTATTACTCTCGCATCTAGAGCCGGCGGAGATAACCCTTTATTCCTCAAACATGGCTCGACTATTGCCCTTTTCTCCGCCCTGCTCTTCGTCACGCATCCCATCCAGACCCAGGCTGTTACCTACATTACTCAACGCTTTGCATCACTTGCCACAATGTTTTATCTCGTTTCAATAATCATGTACACAAAGTTTCGTCTAACGCTTAATAAGGTCAACGGCGAAGACCAAAAAATCAGCGTTAGAGCGCTTGGTTATTGTCTGATTGCTATCTTTACAGCAGTTCTGGCAATGAAGACAAAGGAGATAGCTTTTACACTACCTGCAATGATCGTTTTATACGAATTCATCTTCTTTAAAGGAGAGACAAAAAGCAGAATCCTGTACCTGATCCCTTTTATTCTGACGATGCTTATTATTCCCGCAACTCTTATCGGCATTGTAGATCTGGGTGGGGGCTCAGGCTCGGCTACAAGGCTTGCGACAGATATGTCGAGACTTGATTATCTGTTCACTGAGTTCAGGGTGATAATTACGTATATTAGACTCATATTTTTCCCGGTCGCTCAGAACGTGGATTACGATTATCCTGTTTATCACTCCATCTTTGCCCCCGAAGTGTTTCTGTCTTTCATGGCACTTTTAACATTATGCCTTATGGTTATTTATTCCTTCTGGCGTTATGGAAAAACTCAGCCACTCACCAGGGTTATCTTTTTCGGAACGGGCTGGTTTTTTGTAACCCTGTCAGTTGAATCAAGTATTATCCCAATAGTTGATGTGATCTTTGAACATAGAATGTATTTGCCGTCATTAGGGCTCTTTCTGGCAATAAGTGTTTTGCTAGTGATGATTATTGAGAGATGTCGGCAGAAGTGGGCAGAGGGAGCTGTTTTTTCATTAGTCATCATAACAGCGCTATTTTTTACATGTCTTACATATTCAAGAAACAATCTGTGGAATGATGAATTAGTCCTTTGGCAGGATGTTATTAATAAAAGTCCCCAAAAAGCACGAGGATATACTAATATGGGGAATGCCCACATAGCAAAAGGGAATCTTGATAAGGGGATAAAATATCACAAGAAAGCTGCTTTTCTGGGTGAAACTTATAAAGACAAGGGATTTGTAGATGATTCGACAAAAGCGCTTCCTAGAGCAAACAATATTGATTCATCTCATGCCGAAGCTTACTCCAACTTGGGTAAAGGTTTTTTTGACAAAGGGCTTATAGATGAGTCTATAAAAGCATTTGAAATGGCAATTAGTATTGATCCATCATATGCTGATGCACACTATAATCTTGGTATCGCATATGGTGAGAAAGGGCTTGATGAGGCAGCGAAAATCGAGATGAGACGAGGGTTAATGCTGAAAAATAAGAAATGAGGACCTATTGGATGACTAATCCCCCGTTAAGTGAGCGGATCGCTGTGGTGATTCCGTCATATAAGGTGACTCGCCAGATTGGTGACGTGATTTTAAAAATTCCGGACATGGTTTGGCGCATTTATGTGATTGATGACGCCTGTCCTGAAGGCTCCGGCAAGTTTGTGGAAAATAATGTAGATGATGATAGGGTGAGGGTCATTTGCCACGCCCAGAATCAAGGAGTAGGTGGAGCCGTGATGAGTGGTTATCAGGCCGCAATAACTGATGGGGCCGACGTGATCGTCA
>DAOVJK010000104.1 GCA_030673265.1 Pseudomonadota bacterium
ATAATGGTCTTCACGAACTTGCTTAAAATTCAAACTATATTTCGCAAGTATTTTGTCGAATGAAGAATCAATGAAGTCAGTAAATTTTGGTTTTACTTCATATTTCATCTTTCTTAATGCCATTTATATTCTCAACATAACAGTGTAATACGTGGAATGTTGTCCACCATATCACCCTATATAGATGGCCAACTTTTCCACTTATTTTCATATTAAACGTAAAAAGAGGAAAATAACTGGGTGCAATTTCCGCTTATTACGTTTTGAGCTATCATTTTCCTCTTATTGCGATATTAAAGCCCTAACCTGGAAAATCCTGACCTTTTATATAATTACCTGTTGAATGAATCAATTTATCAGGATACTATCATAACCAAGATGGAAAACAAGGTAAAGTTTCGACCAAATCCAAAGTTAAAACTCATGGATCAGGTGCGTGAGGTCTTACGATACCACCATTATGCCTATCGAACTGAGCAGGCTTATTGCCAGTGGATACTGCGCTACATCCGCCACTTCGGAGGCAAGACCCATCCCAAAACATTATCGGCCAAAGATGTTGAAAGTTTTTTATCCCATCTGACTACGGAAGACAAAGTATCCGCCTCCACCCAGCGGCAAGCTCTCAACGCCATTGTCTTTCTTTATCGGCAAGTCCTTGATATGCCGCTGGTGGATCAAATAGCCCCAGCCCGCTCCAAACGCTTTCCCAAACCTCCGACTGTTTTTACCCAGTCTGAAGTACAGATGGTATTAAAAAACCTCGCTGCCCCCCATGCCTTGATGGCAAAAGTGCTTTACGGCTCCGGCCTGCGCCTCATGGAATGCATTCGCTTGCGCATACAAGACATTGATTTCGGACAAAAGATCATCTACGTTCGTGGTGGCAAGGGTGGCAAGGATCGAACCACAGTACTACCCGCCGATATCCATCAAGAATTACAGGAGCATATCGAAACAGTAACGAACTTACACCATAGAGATCTTGAGGCCGGATTCGGAGAAGTATACATCCCCGAGGCCCTGGCCCGTAAATACCGATATGCCGCCAAACAAACGGGCTGGCAATATGTCTTTCCCGCCAAACAGCGCTCCATCGACCCTCGTTCCGGCCAAGAAATGCGCCACCATGTCCTTGAATCAGGTCTGCAAAAAGCGGTCAAGCGGGCGGTGGCAAAGGCAGGGATCACCAAAAAAGCTGGCTGCCACACCCTGCGGCATAGTTTCGCTACCCATATGCTAGAACAAGGCAATAACATTCGCCTCTTACAGAAACTGCTCGTTTTTAGTGATGCGGCGACCACCGAGATCTACACCCATGTGATGGACATGGATATCCGCAATCTGCAAAGTCCCCTCGACCGTCTGTAGGTAATCATCTCGCCATTCAAAAGACTCTTTACCTGGTAAATTTGGAGAAGATTCTTTCCTATCCGATATCATAGTTCTATGATTAAATTTCTCCTTCCCCCTCTGCTTATATACTTCTGCGACAGGCTTGGACAGTTAGAGGTTAAATACTGAATCATATATCGCCTTTTCTATTTTGGGGTCGGGCTGCCAGGAAAATTCATTCTGAAATCTTTTTGCGTCGAATTTATCTTGAGAGTGTATGACATTTGTTGGCTCAACTTCAGCTAAGAGTGGCGGAATGCTCCTCAGTCGGAGGCATATTTCATCCTCAAGATATTGAGGATCTAATCGCCCTTCAGGATCAAAAGACATGTAGCCGTAAGTAATTTGAAATACGGAAAGGACTTTTTTGCCTTCAACTTCCACAACAGCCATGGCATATCGCATGCGTTTGCCTGCATACTCGTAAAGTTGTTCATGGGGATCAGAATCATGTAGCCGCTCAAACCTGGAGAAAGGAATTCTTCTGAGTGAATCATCCTCAGTAACAACAAAAACCCGCATGCCATAACCCATATTCTCTCCTTGGCTAAATTCTGTCGCACCATGGGGTACGGAACCTAACCACGTTACAAGGGAGTCCAATAGGACCTTCTTGACTTAGTGATTTAACGGTAAAATATTGCCTTCATTGGCCAACTGAAAAGAACTTTCCGCTTATTATTCTACGTGTTGAATGAATTAACTGATCAGGATCTTATCAGACTCATGGATGGAAACAAGCGAAAGTTTCGACCAGATCCCTAGCCCGCAGGGTGAGTAGTTTCGAAGTCTGCGCTATCTGAAAAACAAACCATGTATTTAATTTGGTACAAACTGTGACCTTGATATTCCACAGCAAACCAAAGATTTAACACACAAGTACAATCAATTAAAATGACTTTTAAAAAATACTCATGAAATATGCGGGCTAGTCCTGCCCAGGGTAGATTCACGTTCAAAGCGCCTCACCTGAGTTGAAAGCAGGACATGATAGTCTGGGCAAGGGGCAGGCCGGCAATTCTCAGCAGTCCTCGGAACTAATACTCGCGGTATAAAGCACAGCGCCGTCATTACCGAAGTACTCGTGGTCATACTTTATGCCGAGCTCCAAAGCTTTGCGGGAGTTCTTATCGTTACAGTATTTATCGGCGAGATACGGGCCGATCTTGTTTTTAAAGATGTCTTTGACAGCCGTTTCGGCCGAGAGGTTCACCAGAGTAGTTTTATAGATTATCGTCTTATCTTCGACCACTACCCGGTCCAGACGGGTTGACTTGTCGATCATCAGGGGCGCTTTGCGGTTAACCGCCATGGCCTTCGTGATTATTTGCTCAATGGCCGCCCCACCGCTTTTATCATTACCTGCTTGCCAGACAAAAAAGATGGCAAGACACAGCAGAGTAAAAACTATACAGAGAACCCAGCCCGTCCCGATCTTCTTTTTTGCCGCCACCTCGGCAACTCCTGCTTTTTGAACCAGCTCAGCCCCGCAATCCGGACATCGGTAATTGGCCAGTTGCGCCTCTGGTTCGCTAAATTCAGCCTGGCAATCCGCACAATGAAATTTATCTGCCATCTCAGTTTTCCTCTTTAAGAGCTTCAGGTTTTGCTGTCCCGCGCTTTTGCGCATGAAATCACTGGATCAAGCGCCGCCGCAACAGAACAATGGCCAGCCAGACCGTTATGCTGGTTAACAACAGGGAGCCGCCAATCTGGAGCAGCCAGGGCCCCTGGAACTGACCATAGCAAAACATCCGGGCCAGATTGACAGTTGGGGTCAGGGGCAGGAGCTCGAAAAAGAGCCGAGCCTTGGGGGCCATGGTCTTTAACGAAAAAAAGATCCCGGAAAAGAGAAACAGCGGCGTAATAACCAGCGAAGTAAAATAATTGAAGAAATCATAATTGGTGGCCAGGGCGGTCATGATCAGACCAAAGGCCGCGAAAAAGAGGCCGGACAGAAAAAGCACCGGTAGCAGGGCTACGGTCCAGAGCGAAGGCCAGACCCCGAACAGGGGCAACATAGCCAGCATGATGATGCCGGCCAGGACACCTTTGCTGGCGGCCCAGACTATTTCACCGAGGACAAGATCGGTCACCCCCAGCGGCGTGATCAGAATGGCTTCGTAGGTTTTCTGGATAGAGAGCCTGGTGTAGGACCCATAGGTTGTTTCGAAGGCGGCACTATACATAACTGCTGAAGCAACCAGCCCCGGCGCGATAAATTGCAGATAGCTCAAACCTTCAATGATCTTGATATCGCGACCCAGGCCATACCCCATCGCCAACAGAAAAAGCAGGGGTTGACCAAGGTTACCAATCAGGGAAGAGAGGATATACTTGCGCCATACTCGAAAATTGCGCAGCCAGATTGTCAAGAAATGAAAGCCGTTCATGACTCCCTTAATGTCCTGCCGGTCAGCTTGATAAAAAGATCCTCAAGGTTGGCCGGCCGCCGTAACCAGTTCCGGGTCTTAGCCAGCAGCCTTTCCAGATGGGCACAGTCCTCTTTGGTATAAACATAGAGTTTATCGTTAACCCGCTCAATAACAGCGTTACATTCTTTGAAGGATTCGGCCAGATTGTCCAGTTCAGGGGCAGAGCCTTCCACCTCAAAAACTTCAAGGCCGACCATATCCTTGATCAGCTGCTGCGGCTCACCTTCTGCAACAATCCGGCCCAGGTCCATAATAAGGACCCGGTTGCTGAGCCGGGCGACCTCATCCAGATAATGGCTGGTCAACAGCATGGTCGTTCCCCGTTGCCGGAGAATTTCAAGACGTTCCCACATCAGATGCCGGGCCTGGGGATCAAGACCAATGGTCGGTTCATCGAGGATCAGCAGTTGCGGATCATTAATCAGGGCGCGGGCCAGTAACAGCCGCCGCCGCTGCCCCCCGGAAAGATGTTCGATGATCTCATCGCACCGATTGGACAGTGCAAAAAAATGGAGCAACTCTTCAGTCTTTGCCAGGGCAATCTTGCGGGGAATATTGAAGTAGCCGGCATAGGTGAGCAGGTTCTCAGCCACAGTCAGGTCCGGGTCCAGACTGTCGGCTTGGGGCACTACGCCAATCCACCGCTTGACCTGACGATGATGTTTAGGGACTTCCCGGCCCAGGAGGTTGATCTGGCCGGAAGTTTTACGGACGAGGCCCAGCAAAATGTTGATGGGGGTCGTTTTGCCGGCGCCATTTGGTCCCAGAAACCCCAGGCACTCCCCCGGTTGAATGGCAAAGGAGATGTGGTCAACCGCACAACGGTCACCAAAATACTTGACAAGGTCGGTCACCGCGACAATTGGCCCGTTCCCACTACTTGCCAGTTCAGAAGATAAGGGCGTTATTACAGACATGGCCTCGGTCATCAATAATTCTTTATTAAATATTGGCAAAAAGGGATCACATTTTTTTACTGTACTTTTTGCAATTCTTGAATGCTTTTGAGAACTTTATCAGCCCGGTTAACTTTCTCTTTGGCAGTTTGGTTTTGCGGGTCAAGCGCCAGGACTTTCTGCCAGATCCAGCGAGCTTCGCTGATCTTACCACGGCGATACAAACTGGCACCTTCTTCCAGCTGTTTGGCGATGCGGCTTTCTTTGGCTTTATCCAGCTGCTGGCGGTAGCCCTTTAACTGTTCTTTTTTGCCGGGAAACTTTTCAAGTTTTGCCAAAGATTCATAGGCCTTAAGCAATTCACCTTTTTCAAGCTCCTGCTTAAAATCCATCTCAAGTTCGAGAAACAAGGACATCAATACCGCGGCTGGTTTTGATTTCTTTGTCACCGACAGCAGGACGACACACTCTTCATATGAAACGGTTTCAGCCTCTGTAAACGAGTGATTAATCTGGGCGAGCAATTGCCTCACCTTCTCGGAATCATTGATCTTTTTGGCCATCTGCAAACATTTATCGGCAATAATATATTCTGCCGATTTGATCGCCTGTTGCCCGCAATCAAGCAAGTCGGGGTAGAGACCGGCAAGGGCCTTCTCCTTTCGTCTCATCAGCCAACGAGTTATGAGTGAGGGCTTCTCCATTCTCGCTTGCTCTTCATACCATTCCAACCGGGCAAACAGATACTCCGCCTTGCCTAACAGCAGATAACGGTCATTTGCGGCCAACCTTTTGCTTCGCTCCTGCCTGAGTTTCTCGCTCAGTTCCAGAAGTTTTTTACTTTCGGGTATTTTGCCCAGGCCTTGGTCAACCAGGGTAACCGCCCCGATGAAATCGTCGAGTTCAGCCCGGTCAACTGCTTTTTGTGCAACAGATGTTTCAAACTCTTTTGTCAGGTGAGCAATGCGCTGACGCTGTGATTTATAAAATTCAGCATCACTTGGGTCTTTAATTTTATCAAGATAAAGCGAGGCATTATGATAATCCTGGCGGCTGATCATATTTTCTAGCGCCACCTGATTCTGCCGGGCGCTGCCGAGCCTGGCATAATCCAAAGACACACAGCCGGAGGCAGCCAACAGAGCAGAGGCCAGCAGAACAATATTAATCAAAGCTTTGATTTGTGGCGAACAACCGGGAAACAAGCCGCGCGCCGGCGGATTCCGGGAGGCTCGTCTCCGGCAAGAAAAAAACCTGCAAAGAGAATGCTTATCTAACAGGCGCAAATTCCCCGAGACCTGCTTTCTGTTTTGATGTTTAAAAATCATATCTCTAAAACTAATCCTACCTGGTAATTAAGGTTAATCACCGTTTGCGCCAATGATGGTCTCAAACTGCTCATCAAGACGAGTTTGATCTTCCCCGACCAGACCTTCCACGACGAATGTTTCAACCACACCTTCTACGCCGCGCAGTTGCATTGGGATATGCTCATTGGCAACAAGCCGGGAACGGATATTTTTTTGCTTATAAAACCCTTTACTGACCACTATCTGTTTGGCGTCGGCGATGGAACAGAGTCGTGACGCCAGATTAACGGTGTCGCCGACCACGGTATATTCCATTTTTTCCTTGGATCCCATATTACCGGCCAGCATACTGCCGGCATTCAACCCTACCCGAAAATCAATCGGCAACAAGCCCTCCGCCACCCGCCGCTCATTTTCATGATCAACCAATCGCCTGATCAACAAACCACACGTAGCGGCATGAAAAGCGTGCTCTTCGTCTTCATCCAGGGCCCCGAAAACCAACATGACACAATCGCCCATGAATTTATCCACCGTACCAAGATTAAGCTCACCGGCCCAGGTAATGAGGGAGAAAAAACGGTTGAGGATAGCAGCCAGATCTTCCGGATCCATACTCTCACTCATCTTGGTAAAACCGACAATATCGGCAAAAAGTACCGAGCCGACAATTCTCTTGCCACCTAATTTGATCGAGTCAAGATTGTTTATAACCTGTTTGGCGATCTGGGGAGAAAGGTAGCGATCCAGGGCTCTCTCTACCTGGACTTTCTGGGTCATGCCCTCAGCCATATGGTCAAAGGCGGTCATCAGCTGGCCAATCTCGTCCCGACGCCGTTCATCAAAGCGGTAGTTATAATCCCCTTGACCAAACGCCTCAATCGCCTTCATGAAATGCAGAACCGGCATTGAGATCCGTTTGCTCAGGAAATAAGCCATTATTATGCCAAAAAAGATTATTAGCACAGTAGTAATGGCTATGGAGGAAATAGCCTTCTCCAGAGAGCGGTCAAGGGCCTTTTGGCTGAAAGTCACCAGGGCATAACCGGCCGTAACATCTTCGTATTTAATGGGACTTATAAACGAAACCACGCTTACCTGAATTGCACTTGAGATCGTGAGCTGCCATGGCCAATGCTGAATGCTCTCTGCCTGCCTGATTATTTCAGCTGGCGAAATTTTGAGGGAGGCTGCTTCGCTGCCAAAAGGACTTAAGCCAGAGCCGACCAGCCTGTCCCCTGCCGGTGACAGTATTTCCGTACCGATCACACTATGCCCGGTAGTCAGACTGGAAACCAGCACGCCCATGGCTAATTTGTCTTCTGCCAATAAAGGCTCCTGGACCGAGCGGGCCAAGTGGGATACTATTGTATTACCAAAATCATTAATTTCATCCTCCATGATTCTGGCTTGACCATAGACAAGGATACCACTGAGAGCGCTACTGCAGAGAACGATCAGCCCAGTTATCAACAAAACAATCTTGTAGACGACGGGCACGTGGTCCGGCAACAAGGCAACGGCTCTGGTCTTTAAGGCAGAGCTGATTTTCTGAATATTACGCCGCATAATAGTAAAAGAGATTTACCCCATCCGCACCACTGCTGGTGGTTAGCCAGCCAAAACCACGCACCCTTAGGGCCGTCCAATCACAATTTTCAGTATTACAACAAACTTACCAGAGTTGCCGCATAAAATGTTATTTTTACTGAGTTGTTCTCCCTGCAAGATTGAAGAGAAAGAATGCTTTGCCATCTGTCCAGCGCTAATTGTTTGACGGGAAAGACCTCCCCGTAATATCATCTAGCAGCAAATAAACTTTTTAATAAGCTTTGATGATACAGGAGTAGTGAGGAATGCTTAAATTAATCGCCAAACTCTTAAAGGTTCTTAATTCCGAGACCGAACCAGGCCAATTGAGCCTGGCTTTTTGTTTTGCCATGGTCGCCGGACTGACACCGCTACTGAGTCTCCATAACATTCTGGTCCTCTTTCTGGTCTGCATTTTACGGGCAAACCTTTCGGCATTCCTGCTCGGTGTTTTTACTTTTAGCGGGATTACCTACCTTCTTGAGCCCTTTTTTGACCAGATAGGGAGTGTCCTGCTGACGACGGCAACGCTTAAACCATTTTGGACCTCTTTGTACAACATCACCCTGTTCCGCCTGGCTAATTTCAACAACTCCATCGTGATGGGCAGTCTCACCTTTTCCCTGATACTTTTTGTGCCGATGTATTTTCTGTTCAACCTGCTGATCAGAAGATATCGCGACCATCTGTTACGCTGGGTTGAGAAAAGCCGGCTCATGAAATTATTCATGGCCAGCAAATTATACCGTGTCTATAAAACCGTCACGGGTTTAGGGGGTACGGTATGAAAGCAATGATCCGCTGGCAGGGCTTGGCCGTTTTCGGTGCTGTTACCGCCCTGATCTGTTTATTTACCCTCTTTTTCATTGATACCATTATTAAGGGGATAATTGAAAAACAGGGCAGCGCTATAGTCGGCGCCCGGGTCGAATTGGCAGAGGCTGATCTGACCTTCTTCCCGGCTGGTCTGGTCTTGTCCAAATTACAGATCACCAACCCCGACCAGCCCCTGCGCAACATTGTCGAAATTGACCAGCTCGCCATGTCGCTTGATGCCATGCGATTACTGCAAAAAAAAATTATCATCGAGCAAATGGCGATGGAGGGCATTCGCCCCGATACCCCCCGCCTGAAGTCCGGCGCACTGCCGAGATATGCCGCCCGTAAAAAAGTGAGCACCTCCGAAGATAGCAAGGAAGGATTCCAGACCCCAAAGCTACAGATCCCCGATGTTAAAGAGATCCTTGGTAAAGAAAAACTGGTCAGCCTTGAACTAGCCAAAAACTACCAGGCCCAGATCAAGACAGATACCCTGAAATGGCAACAGCAGCTTGCTGAGCTCCCGGATGAGAGCAAACTTGCCCAGTACAAGGCACGGCTGAACAAACTCCAATCAAGCTCCGGTCTGGCGGGGCTGCTGGGCGGAGCTACAGAGTTGGTTGCAATCCGGCAAGAGATCCAGACCGATCTGGACCGCCTGCAGACAGCGCACAAGGACTTTGCCGAAGTTTCTACTTCCTACAAGAAGCGCCTCGCCGAACTGCAGAATGCCCCCCGGCAGGATATAAAAAGGCTGGTTGACAAATACAGCCTTTCA
>DAOVJK010000202.1 GCA_030673265.1 Pseudomonadota bacterium
GAGATGGAAGAACTGCAGAACAAACTGACCAAGAAGAGGATGCCGCCGGAAGTCAAGAAGGAAGCCCTGAAGCAATTGAAACGGCTGGAAATGATGCATCCTGACGCCTCGGAGGCTAACACGGTCAGAACCTACCTTGACTGGATTATTGATATCCCCTGGCGCAAATCCACCCGGGACCGTCTGGACATCAAAGAGGCCAAGAAGGTTCTCGATGAAGATCATTTTGGCCTGGATAAGATTAAAGAACGAATCCTTGAATATCTGGCCGTCCGCAAGTTAAACAAGTCCACCAAGGGGCCAATTCTCTGCTTTGTCGGCCCCCCCGGCGTCGGCAAGACTTCACTGGGGAAATCAATCGCCAGGGCCATGGGGCGCAAATTTCACCGCCTCTCACTGGGCGGCATGCGAGATGAAGCTGAAATTCGTGGCCACCGCCGGACCTATATCGGTTCAATGCCGGGCCGGATCATTCAGGGTCTGAAGACCACTGGCTCCAACAATCCGGTCTTCATGATGGATGAGATCGACAAGGTCGGCTCCGACTACAGGGGCGACCCATCTGCAGCCTTGCTGGAGGTGCTGGACCCGGAACAGAACTTCGAATTTTCCGATCATTACCTCAATATGCCCTTCGATCTGTCCAAGGTCATGTTCATTACCACTGCCAATATGACCGATACCATTCCGGGCCCTCTTCTGGACCGGATGGAAATTATCGAGCTGTCCGGATATATGCTTGAGGAAAAACTGGAAATTGCCAAACGCTACCTGCTGCCCCGGCAGATCAAGGAAAACGGCATCGATGCCAAGGCTATCCAGATCGACGAAGAAACCATCCAACGGGTAATCTCTCACTATACCAGGGAAGCGGGCCTGCGAAACCTTGAGCGGGAGCTCGGCAAGGTTTGCCGCAAGGTGGCCAGGCGCATAGCTGAAGGGGGCCGAAAATCTTACAAGATCTCGCCACGGACCCTTGATAAATATTTGGGTCCCACCAAGTATACCCCCGAAACGGAACAGGAAAAGATTGACCAGCCCGGGCTGGCAACCGGTCTGGCCTGGACCGAGGTGGGTGGAGAAATTCTCTATATAGAAGTTTCCGTACTCAAGGGCAAAGGCTCTCTGCTGATGACCGGTCAGCTCGGTGATGTGATGAAAGAATCGGCCCAGGCAGCCTTGACTTATTGTCGCTCCCGGGCAAAAAAGCTGAAGCTTGCTGACTCATATTTTGAAGAGATAGACATCCATATCCACGTCCCGGCCGGCGCCATCCCTAAAGACGGCCCTTCGGCCGGAATAACCATGGCTACCGCCTTGTATTCAGCCCTCTCCGGCAAGAAGGTTCGCCAGGACGTGGCCATGACCGGCGAGATCACCTTGCGAGGTAGAGTCCTGCCTATCGGCGGTCTTAAGGAAAAGGCTCTGGCTGCCCTGCGGGCCGGGATCAAAACGATCATTATCCCGGCTGAAAACAAGAAAGATCTGGTGGAAATACCGAAAGACCTGCGGGAACAACTGAAATTCATCCCCGCCAAGAACATGGATCAAGTCTTTCCCCATGTCCTATAGGTCCAGGCCAGACAAACAAAGCAAAATTATTGCCCGAGCACTTTAATCATGCTGACTGTCAATAAACATAGGTTCGCTTGTCTGGGCCGATATTTTATCATTGCAGGGGGGGTACTCCCCCTCCTGTTTTTGCTCTGGATTGGCGCATATATCTTTACACCAACCCCTGCTCCCGAACAAAATGAAGTATCGATAATAATTCCGCCCAACCTGTTTTTCCCGGCTATTGAAAAGAAGCTGATCGAAGCAGGGGTGGTAAAACAGGACGCCCGCTTCCTTCTGGCCGCCCATCTAATGGGCGTTGCCAACTCCCTGAGAGCCGGTGAATACATTTTCACGGGCAAGCTTAGCCCTCACAGGGTCTTGCGGGAGCTAAACAAGGGCTCAATGGTCCAGCGGCCGCTTACTATCCCGGAAGGAGCCAACCTCAAACAAATTGCTGCGCTCCTGGGAGATGGCGGCTGGCTGAACCCGAATCGTTTCCTGGAGCTTAGCCATGACCGGGAATTCATCAACAAGCTGGGGCTCAACCTTGAAACTCTGGAGGGATATCTGTTCCCCGACACCTACCTCTTTGAACGGGGTGGCCATGACCCCGAAACGATCATCACGACCATGGTCTCCCAGATGCGCAAGGTTCTTGCCGAAACCGGGGCCGAATCCGGCCTGCCGCAAGCCAAGCTTGATGTGCACGAGATTCTGACCCTGGCCTCGATAGTAGAGAAAGAAACCGGCCAGACCCTTGAAAGACCCCTGATCGCCAGAGTATTCCTGAACCGCTTACGCAAAGGGATGAAATTACAAACCGACCCAACGGTCATTTACGGGATCAAAGATTTTGACGGGAACCTGACCCGAAAGCATCTCCGAGAGCACACCCCCTACAACACTTACGCCATCAAGGGCTTGCCACCCGGCCCCATCGGCAGTCCTGGTCGAGCGGCCATCGAGGCCGTTATGCGACCGGCCCGCGGTTCTTATTATTATTTTGTTTCAAAAAATGACGGCTCGCATTATTTTTCCAAGTCCCTGGCAGAACATAATCGCGCCGTCTACAAGTATCAGAAACGGCGGCGCAAACATAAAAAAAGAGGTAATCAAAAATGAAGCCCAATCTTCTACTCAAAGACAATCGGGGTTTTTCCCTGATCGAGATCATGGTGGTCATGATTATCATCGGCCTTTTGGCCTCTTTTATCGGCCCTCAATTATTCGGCAAACTCGGCAAGGCCAAACAGACAACCGCGAAAGCCCAGATCGAAATGTTGATGACCGCCCTGGATGCCTATCGGCTGGATGTCGACAAATACCCTTCACAACAGGAAGGTTTGGAAGCCTTGGTCCGTGACCCGGGTGAAAGTGATTGGACCGGCCCCTATCTGGCCAAAGCCAAGATTCCCCTTGACCCTTGGAAGCATCCTTACCTTTACCGTAATCCCGGTCAAACTGGCGAGGTTGAGATCTCCTCGCTCGGCAAGGACAATAAAGAGGGCGGTGAAGGAGAAGATGCTGACGTAAACAGCTGGGAATAGCAACTATCGCCATCACTTAAGAGCGGGGTTCCAACTTACCCTATCGTGATACACCATCCTTTGACCCCTTTCCCCGGTCAACTTGCGCTAATTACCAACTAACCTGTGCAGCAATTTATCTTTCCCGGGAGGAACACGTATTTGTCGGAGCAACAATTAATTAATGGAATTTGATCAATTATTCATAATAACCATCCAGAGTAGTTTTATCCTGGGCCTGGTCCACGGCGTCAATCCGTGCGGACACTCCTGGCTGGTTCTGGCCCCCTTTGTGTCGGGAACAAAAAAGGGCGGCCGAGTCGCCTTTCTCACCTTATCTTTCCTGGCCGGCACCACCTTCGGCTGCCTGGTGCTGGGCGCCACTCTGGGAGCCATTTCGGTCGCCATCCCGGCCAATTTTGGCAGCTGGGTAGAAACCATTACCTCGGTGGTCCTGATCCTGCTGGGGACCGCCATGATTGCCAAGCCCCATCTCCTCCACCACCACGACCATAACCAGGATCATGACCACGAGCATGGTCCCTGCTCCTGTTCAACAGTTAAGACAGGCGCGCTTAAACACCAAAAAACAACCGGCGGTGCGCTATTCGGAATAGGCTTTATCAATATGATCATACCCTGTCCCACCGTGGCTATCATGTACGGTTTTGCCCTTGAATCAAGTAGCTACGCCAAAGCCACAACAGTTTTCGCCGTTTATGCCTTCAGCACCAGTCTGGCTGTCGGGGCTGTAATCTACGGAATTTTCCGATTAACCTCCCTGCTTAGAACCCTTAGCCAGGATTGGATCGAAACAGCGATTATGAGAACAATTGGCGCGATGACGGTTTTTTTCGGGGCCTATTCCCTGTACGTGTCCCCATAAAGAAACAGCAGGCTGAAGGCTGATCCAGTCTCCCAACATGCTCCAGGAAACATCCAAACCCTCAACCCTCCACTAACCACCACATTGCGCAAGACAAGATGACCCTAAAGACAACGGACTCTGCCCACCCCCACAGGGCGCGATTTCTAACAATACAATAAGGAAAAGCCCTGATTTGAGCCGCTACAAAAACAAATGGCCAAAATTCATGATCGTGGCGACCGGGGTTTTCATGTCGACCCTCGACAGCAGTATGGTCAATATCGCCCTGCCAACCATCATGAAAGAATTCCACCGCCCGATGGCTGCCATTGAATGGGTCGTGCTGATCTACCTGTTAACCATCACTTCCACCCTGCTTTTCTGGGGGCACCTGGGCGACCGTTTTGGGCGGGGCCGGATCTATGGGTCCGGGATGCTGATCTTCGCCCTGGGGTCACTGGCCTGCAGCGTTTCCACAACCCTTTTCCTGCTGATTATCTCCCGTTTAGGCCAGGCCCTTGGGGCAGCAATGTTGATGTCCACCGGCCCTGCCATTGTCAAGGATAGCTTCCCACGCGAACAACTGGGCCGCGCCATGGGACTGATCGGGATCGCAGTCTCACTAGGCCTGATGTCAGGCCCCTCTCTGGGTGGTTTTCTGATCGAATATTTCTCCTGGCGATCCATGTTCTTCATCACAGCACCGATCGGTCTGATCTTTTCCATTCTGGCAATCAGATTCATCCCACTAGCCAAACCAGACAGCAACGGCACCATTGACTGGGCCGGTGCCGCGACATGGGCGATTGCCTTATTTCTCATCACTGTCACCCTGGCCCATATCACTGAAGCAAAATGGTCGCCCACAACCACATTAATATTATTTCTATTTGGCGGCGGCTTGATATCACTCTTCATCTTTATTGAGAAGCGCAACCCTCATCCCGTGCTGCATTTGGTACTTTTCAAATCACGTTATTTCAGCATGGGCATTGTCAGCGCCGTGCTGTCATTTACCACCTTGTTTGCAGCTATTTTATTGACGCCCTTTTATCTTGACCGTTTGCGGGGATTATCACCTTCAATGACCGGCCTGGTCATGATGGCTGTTCCTTCTTCAATAATGCTATTGTCACCTCTGGCCGGTTGGCTGGCAGATCATTTCGAAAAAAGGCTTATTGCTACTACCGGGTTAATTATCTCCGCCACCGCTGTTCTACTGTTGTCAACAACTGCGGCAGATTCTTCCATTTTTTCCATTGCCATTCGTCTCGCCCTAATCGGTGCAGGCCAAGCCCTGTTTCTCTCGCCTAACAGCGCCGCTGTTCTCGGCAGCACCATTGCCCGCCTAGCCGGCAGCAGCGCCGCCCTGCTGGCTACTTCCAGAAATCTGGGGATGCTGCTGGGCATCGCCTTGGCCACGCTACTCTTCACTGTTATTTTCTCAACCCAGACCGGCGGACTTGACATGAAGGATTTCCGGCCTGAATATTCGGTTCAATTCATTGCAGCCTTTAAAGGGGCCTTGCAAATAGCATCAATGCTCGGATTTATAGGGGCGGTGGCATCATGGTGCAGAGGAGAACGACCGAATGACAGAGGAGAAAAAATAAAAAATTCGTAGTGCCAGGCTATTGCGGCATCATTTGTAAATGATCGTCAAACCCCGAACGCTCAACGTCTATCATCGAAAAAGCAAGGTGCTTTGTTCCAGCTGATTAACGAATCACCATATTCTAAATCGCTGATGGAGTCTTAGCCCGCATATTTCATGAGTATTTTTGAAAAGTCATTTTAACTGATTGTACTTGTGTGTTAAACCTTTGGTTTGCTGTGGAATACCAAGGTCACAGTTTGTACCAAATGAAATACATGGTTTGTTTTTCAGATAGCGCAGACCTCGAAACTACTCACCCTGCGGGCCAGCCGATATATCCGTATAGCACCCCTCAGGGGGGTATTGTACAGAATCTGCTGTATAAGGCTTTCAGCATACTAAA
>DAOVJK010000325.1 GCA_030673265.1 Pseudomonadota bacterium
ATTTTCAAAAATACTCATGAAATATGCGGGTTAGGACAGTACTCTCGAAATTTGTGCTAACATCTTGATGTTAACGCACAATTATAGTGGCGACCTGTTTGAACTTGCCGACAAAATCGACCTGCAAACCTGCCCGGATATGATCGGGCAGTTCCTCGAAATCACCGCGGTTTCCCTCGGGTAGGATCAGCTCCTGAATCCCCTGCCGTTTGGCTGCAATCACCTTTTCCTTGATGCCTCCCACCGGCAGAACGTTACCGGTCAGGGTCAGCTCGCCGGTCATGGACAGAGGCCGCTCCATCGCCTTGCCCCTGGCCAGCAACAGAAGGGCCGAGGCCATGGTGATTCCGGCGCTAGGGCCGTCCTTGGGGGTCGCCCCTTCCGGGACATGGAGGTGAATGAACCTGTTGTCAAAATAATCCCGTGCCCCCCCGAACTTGCCGATATTCGCCGCGATGAAACTGTAAGCAATCTCGGATGATTCCCGCATGACATCGCCAAGCTGGCCGGTCTGTTTGAAACCCCGCCGCTGCTCATGGATACAGGTGGCCTCCACCGCCAGAGTCACCCCACCCAAAGCCGTCCAGGCCAGCCCGGTAGCAACCCCGACCCCGGCCAACATCGTCTCCCGACGGAACAGGGGCTTGCCGATAAAATCTTCAAGGTTGCGAGAAGAGACGTTGACTTTCGCCTCAGGGTCCTCCAACAACCGGACCACCGTCTTGCGCATGATCTTCCGCAATTGCTTCTCAAGCTTCCTAACGCCCGCCTCCCTGGCATAGCCCTCAATAATAGTCCTCATTGCGGTATCACTGATCTTTAGCTGGGACTTCTTCAGGCCACCCCGGTCAAGGGCCTTGGGAAAAAGATGGTTCCTGGCGATCGCCATCTTCTCTTCGGTTATATAGCCGGAGAGCTTGATCATCTCCATCCGATCCAGCAGGGGCAACGGGATGGTATCGAGCAGATTGGCGGTGCACATAAACAGAACCTTGGAGAGATCGAGTCGCATATCAAGATAATGATCGAGGAAGTCATCGTTCTGCTCTGGATCGAGAACCTCCAGCAGAGCCGAGGCAGGATCACCCTGGAAGGAGGCGCCGATTTTATCGACCTCATCCAGCATAATAACCGGGTTGGCGACCTTGACTTCCTTAAGAGCTTGGACGAACTTACCCGGCATGGCGCCGATATAGGTGCGCCGGTGCCCCTTGATCTCGGCCTCGTCGCGGATGCCGCCCAAGCTGAACCGGTAGAACTTCCGGCCCAGCGCGTCGGCAACCGATTTGCCTATCGAGGTCTTGCCGACCCCCGGCGGGCCGACCAGCAGCATAATCGAGCCTGAGACCTCTTTTTTGAAGGCACCGACGGCCAGAAACTCTATAATTCGGTCTTTGACATCATCCAGCCCGTCATGATCACGGTCAAGGATGCGACGGGCTTCAACGATATCCAGTTTGTCCTCGGAGAACACCCCCCAAGGCACCGAAGTGGACCAGTCCAGGTAGTTTCGGGTCACCCCGTATTCCGGAGAGCCTTTTTCGAGAATCGCCAGCTTGTGCAGCTCGTCTTCGATCTTGCCCATCACCTCTTCGGGAGGGTGCAGTTTTTTTAGACGTTCCCGGAAAAGATCGGCATCGGCACTGCGGTCATCCTTGGTGATTCCTAATTCCTCCTGGATGGTCCTAAGCTGTTCACGCAGGAAAAACTGCCGCTGCTGTTTACTTATCTTCTTGTTGACCTCACTGCTTATCTCCCTCTGCAGTCGGGTGATCTGCAGCTCCTTGTGGAGAAGGGGCAGGACCTTTTTCATCCTGGGCAGTAAAGGAATAGTGGCGAGAATCTCCTGGAGTTCGGCGCCTCTGGCGGTGGTTATGGTTGCCGCAAAATCAGCCAACGGCGAAGGGTCTTTGGGGTTAAAGGTTTCAAGATACAGCTTCAACTCCTCCCCATAGAGGGGGTTAGTCTGGACCAACTCCTTTACCGCGTTGATCAGGGCCAGCGAATATGCCCTGATCTCCTTTTCACTGTCCTCGCCATCATCTTCCTCAGGATAATCGACCTCAACATAAAACGGGGCTTGGTCGTTCAGCCAGCGTTTGATCTGGAGGCGCTTGATGCCCTGAGAGATAAACTGAATATTGCCCTCCAGTTTTTGGGGATTATGAATCCGGTTCAGGCAGCCTATCTCGGCAAAGTCTTCCGGCTCAACCTTTTCGGCGGAAATCTCGCCGACAAAGACCATCCCGCAGGTCCGATGGGCGGTCTCCCATACCTTGACCAGCGTAGGTTCCCATTTTTCGGCAGAAACCACCACCGGCTGAACTTGACTGGGAAAAAAAGGCCGGTTGTTTACCGGAAAAAGATAGATATGTGAGGGCAGAATCTGGTTGGGAAGCGCCGGACTGAGATCAGCCGCATCGTTAAGCAGTTCTGCTTCAACAGGTTTAGTCTTCTTATCTTCTTGATCTGCCATTCTAAGGCCCACACAATTTGTTAACAATAAAAGCCATAACATTATTATGTATCATTCATTGATCGCAGCGCAACCACAAAAAAAGGCAATACACTTGGAAGTATTTAACTCCTCGCAATTATGTTCCTTTTAATTAATCCAGCCAATCTCCTCGGCAGTAACTGGACCGATCACCGCATAGTCCAGTCCGATTGGCATCTTGCCCTCTTCTGCCGAAAAAGGAATCAGGCCGCCCATAATTTCGGCCCGGTTTTGGGGATAAAGCGGTTTACGGTCCGGCTCGGCATAACCATCCGGGAAATAGGGTTGTTCAGTCCGGGCGTCATACTTATCGAGCGCCCCCAGGGTATGCAGCATTTCATGGGCAATAATAACGTTGTTGCGGGGAGCCAGTGAATAATCGGCAAAAGCCTTGACCAGGCAGAGCAACCCCTCTTTCAGACCCAAGGAATGGCCCAACTCCTTGTAGACCGACGGGTCATAATAAAGGACAAAGATCCGGATATCCGCCGGATCTTCGTAGGTGTCGGCCCGCCAGGCCCACCAACGCATCTTCAGGCTCCACAGCATAACTTCCAGCACTCCTCCTCCAAACGGGGCGATGGGCGGCAACAGCGTGACCTCGGGCGCCAGATAAACGTCAACTGGCTGCCGCAGTCCCAGTTGATAGGACCTACCCTCCGAGGCCATAAAGTTGACTAGCGCTTTAAAAACTTCTTGATCAAGAGAGGCGATATAGCTGGAGGCTTTCTC
>DAOVJK010000292.1 GCA_030673265.1 Pseudomonadota bacterium
CACCGGGCTGTCTGGCAAGTTAATTGTTGAGCTTAACGGTGACGAGATCTTGGCGATCACCGGTGATGGTCCGTTTAAGTTTAAGAATAACTTCAGTGATAAGCTGGAATATACGGTCATGATCAAGAAGCCGGCAGCCAATCATCGTTGTGAGGTTAAGAACGGCCAAGGTTTGATCACCGCCAAATCTGCAATAGATATTATCTGTCAGCAGACCGGTAAATGGGATTTCCCTGCTGCACTTGGTGACAAACTAAGTCTGGATGGACAAGATGCCGCGACCCCGGCGCTGGCGCTGGACGGCCAAGGCCATGGGGTGGTGGTGTGGTCCCAATTCGACGGCAAATTCTGGCGCATTCTCAAGAGTGAATACCGGGATCAAAAGTGGCTTAAGCCTGTTTCTTTTAGTGATGCGATCAGTCCAGGTGATAGCGATGCTAAAAATCCACTCGTAGCAATGGCCGGCAACGGTGATATTGTCGTTGTCTGGGAGCAGAAATCTGGTAAAAAGCGCAATGTTTTGATGGCTGAAAACCGGGATGGCAAATGGAAACTGCCAAAATCTGTTGCTGAACATATCTCCGGCAAAGACAAATCAACCATGGGATTTGACGTTGCCATTGATGATGGCGGTAACACCGTGATTGTCTGGTCTCAAGAATCTGTAACTGAAGATTATGCTGTTTACAAAAGTGAATATCGTAACGGTTCCTGGCACCACCCTGCCTCAGTAAATGATGTTGTCAGCCATAAGGTGGGAGATGCCCTAAATCCTGGAGTCGTAATGAATAACAAGGGGATGACCATAATCACCTGGCACCAGGATTCGCTTGGAACTAATAATATATATAAAAGTGTATATCAGGGGGGGGCTTGGAAGCATCCCGCGGATAGTGGTGATTATATAAGTCAAAGCCGCAGAGGCATGGGCGCATTAAATCCCATGCTCGCCTTGGCCGATAATGGTCGGGCAGTAATTGCGTGGCAACAAGCTCATAAAAATAGGATCAGAATTTACAAGAGTGAATTTGACGGAAGCGTTTGGAATAAACCACTCTTGACCGAGGCGATCACGCCGCTGACCAGAGAAAACGATAATGCTAAACTTAACAGCCTTTCTATGGATAGTAAGGGCAACGCCATAATCATGTTTAGCCTGCAGAGCGTGTTCAATCAAGCCCTTTATCTTAGTAAGCTTAAGGATGGCAAGTGGCAGCATCCCGGTGAAAATAATTATTTGACAGGCTCGAAAAAAGATTCCCATTTTAATATCTTTGCCAAGGTGGCGACGTCAGACAGCGGCAAATCGGTCATTGCCTGGCAACAGAAAGGTGATGATCGAATAAGTCGGGTGTTTATGACCGAGTTTGATAATGGGATCTGGCACTTACCGGGAAGGCAGCTAAGTATTCTTGACAATTCTGCTCAAAATGTAAGCATCGCCTCAGCCAAGAATGGCAGCTTTCTGGTGGTATGGCAGCAGAGCGATGGCAAGAATGCGCAGATATATAAGAGCGAGTTTCATTTGCTGAAAAAGTAGAGCAGCCTCTTTGTCCTGACACCGTTGTTTTCGTTATTTCTTAGGGATGTAATCCACGTTAACTTGATCTTTGAGATCCGAATCCGAAGAGATAATTCTGCAATTATGGGTTCGTGATATAGCCACGATAATGGCGTCTGCCATGGCTAATTTTTCCTGTAGGGCAATATCCGCGGCAGCGAGTGCAAGTGTGTCATCAAGTGGAATTACCGGAAAGTTTTTCATATATCCGACAGCGCGCAGCGCCTTTTCTTCGCCAACCTCTCTCTTAAGAACCTTATAGACCTCGTAAAGAATGATCGCAGGCATCAGGATGTTGTCCGGGGCCGCAAGATATTCCTTATATTCGTCGGCCAGCTTACCGTCAGTAAACCATTCCAGCCAGCCGCAAGAGTCAATAATAATCATGCGAAACGATCCTTCTTTTCTCGATGGTTATCGGTCCTGGCGCCAGCGGCAATGCCTCTTAACTCATCAAGAGAGGCGTGAGGTATGAGGATGAGCATCCTGTCCTTTTCTATGACTGTCAATTTTTGCTTCGGTTTGAGGTTAAGATGCTCTCTGATCGGTTTGGGGATGACTACTTGATATTTGCTCGAGATAGTCGTCTGCATGGCATTCTCCTTTTTGTTGATCGATGTGATTATTGTAAGATTTTTACGGGAGGAGGTCAAGTTTCAGGTTGGCTGGTAAGATAAAAATACTTTCAGACAAGGAAACACGGCGACTTTTAAATCTTTATCAGGGGATAGAAAAGGGGAATACAACATTCGCATAAATGGCCAATACAGAATCTGCTTTATTTGGAATGATGGTAAGCCAAGTCGAAATTACAGATTATCATTGAACAGCAAGAGGTAACAGCATGGTACGAATACCAACCCACAGAGAGCCGGACCCACCCGGGAGAGATGCTACTCGAAGAGTTTTTAATTCCCATGGGCATGACCCAGAGAGAACTGGCAAAAGCCATTCATGTCCCTTACCAGCGGGTCAATAAAATAATAAACAAACGACGTGGGGTAACGCCCAGCACCGCTTTACGCCTGGCGAAACTTTTTGGGATGTCAGAAGATTTCTGGGTAAGTTTGCAGCTTCGCTGGGACTTATACAGGACCAAACAAGCTGAGGGTAAAGAACTGAAAACAATAAAGCCCTTAAATTTAAATCAAACTGTGATCCAGGTATAAAGAAACCAACCCCCATTCGGGGATAAGCGCCTTAACGGCAACTCGCGACACATTTACAATGTTGTACCTTTTGTAACCTCTTGTTGAAAAAAGCAACAATTCACCCTCTCGGCACAAGTAAACAGATGTGCTCTCTCTGATCTGCTAATTGCATTCCGCCAAATCTGGTGGCGTCGTTATGGCTCTAAATGGATCCCTCCGGAGTCTATGGTCTCTGTGAAAGTTTTTGCTGAATGGGTCAAATAAATGTTCAGTTCGTGCCTGGCCTTTTCCGTCAGGGGATCGTTGGTGGCTTTGTAGTACTGGTACCGGTAATAGAGGAAATCACTGTTCCAGTAGGGGTACGGTTCATATTCATGCAGAACGGCGACGGTATAACTTTGGTTTAACCAGGAAGAAATTTCCAGGCGGATGTCCATTCTTTTCTGCTCCATAATATAGACACTGAAATGCTCAGCCAGGGCTGTGTGCATTTGTCTGGCGATATCGGGTTGTTGCCAGGACATTTCGTTGGCCAGGTTTAAGGCATGATCAATGATAATATTAGGCACCCAAGGGTCGGTGCGTACTCTTATAAAAAAATCCACCAATCTCATTATGGCTTGGTCTCTGTCGCCACGCCGCCAGAAATAGCGGGCCAGAATTGCATCGATCGTGGCCGGCCAACTGGCGTGCAACTTTTCCGCCATGGTCAGGGCGGAGCTATCGCCAATCTCGGCGGATGCTTCTGCAACCATCATAAGCTCCATGGGATATTCCGGTTGGCGGCTCTGCTTGCGCCAGGCATCAAGGGCGGCCGGTAAATTACCTTGCCGAAATTGGTTGAAGGCGAGGGCTCGTTGCTGCTGATCACCACGCATAGCAAGATTAAGAGGGATTTCCTGATTGACCAAGGGGATGGTCAGCAGGGCGTTTTCCGCAACCAGTCGCCAGTCAACAAAACCGCCCCGGACCGGTGGCCGGTCCGCCTTAATCTCCTGAGCGGCGATTCGCAGGATGTCAGGAGAGAAAATTTGTTCTTTTCCCAGGGTGCGGGCAAAGGCAAATTCGATCAGCGTCTGGTTATCGGTATTGATTATGTTGGGTTTATGATTTTGTTTACTGATTTTTGTGGCAAAGGGCGTTCCTGCTACGTAGCGGGCCAGGAAACCCTCAAGATCTGTTGCACCCCAGGCGACGGCAAGTGCGGTGC
>DAOVJK010000309.1 GCA_030673265.1 Pseudomonadota bacterium
GCAGAACATTTCTGGCACTACGCTTCGGTCTTACTTCAGAGTGGTCGCTGCCATTAAAAACCAGGCCGCCAACCCGGTCATTTTTTTGCAACGACGCCCAGGCCAACAGGGCAGCGGCGTGGGCGGCCGTGACCGACTTGAAACAGTTTCTGCTGCCAAAGAACATCGACAGACTCTGATCAACCAGCAGCATGACCGGCCGTTCCCGTTCCTCGCGAAAGAGTTTGGTGTGGGGTTTACCGGACCGGGCTGTAACCCGCCAGTCGATACTGCGGACATCATCGCCGGGATGGTAGGCCCGCACCTCTTCAAATTCGATGCCCCGGCCTCTAAATCTGGTCTGGTGAGGCCCAACCAGCTGGCTGAATACCTTGCGCTGCCGGCCAAGCTTGAGGTCCCGAGCGCCGTATCTCAGCCTGATCAGTTCAGCTAGTTCGCTATAAGCGCCAATCGGGGTTGCAGTTCTGGATGTTTCCATCTGGTCAGATCACGGGGACAAACTGTAATAAAGAATCAATCACCTGATCTGTACTGATGCCGTTGGCCTCGGCCTCAAAACTTAAGATCAGCCGATGTCGCATGATATCATGGATTACATCCTGAACATCATCGGGGCTGACAAAATCCCGGCCCTGGAGCCAGGCCCGAGCTCGGGAACACCGATCCAGGGCAATAGTGGCCCGGGGGCTGCAGCCGTACTCAATCCAGCTCGCCAGATTTTTGGAATAATCCTGGGGGGTCCGGGTAGCCATCACCAACTGGACAATGTATTCATCAACACTGGGGGCCATATGGATACTTAAGACGTCCTGCCGGGCCGCCATAATCATCTCCAGACTAAGGATATCCGGTGAGATTTCTGGTTCATTGCCTGCCTCACGGCGGGCCAGGGCCAGAATCTCCCGTTCGGCCCCGAGATCAGGATAGCCGACCGTCACGTGCATCAGGAAACGGTCGAGCTGCGCCTCCGGTAAGGGGTAGGTTCCTTCCTGCTCTATGGGGTTCTGGGTCGCCATCACCAGAAACATCTCCGGTAAATCATAGGATTCGCGGCCGACACTAACCTGTCGTTCAGCCATGGCTTCAAGGAGGGCAGACTGGACCTTGGCCGGAGCTCGGTTAATCTCATCGGCCAGGACCAGATTGTGGAAGATCGGCCCATGCTGGAACTTGAAGCTGCCATCTTCCGGACGATAAATATCGGTACCGGTAACATCGCCCGGCAGGAGATCCGGGGTGAACTGGATCCGGTGAAAATCCCCCTGGATCCCTTCAGAAAGACATTTTATCGCCTTGGTCTTGGCCAGGCCCGGCGCACCTTCAACCAACAGATGGCCATCGGCAAGCAGGCCGATAAGAAGACGCTCAACCAGCTTTTGCTGGCCGATAATCCTTCCCTCAAGCCACAACCTTAATTGTTTAAAAGCATTTTGGTTTTCCATGTTTAGCGAATAATCATCCCAAATTTTATTTTGAACAAAGATCGGTTAATTTTTACCAACTGGATAGATTAAATCTTGTTTTGGATAGTTGCAAGGGGGAGGCTTGAAAAAAATCTACACCAAACTTTATATCTGGTCGGTAACGGTCAGGGCGCACTCCCCTCCTCCTCGCCAAGAAATCAATATCTGCCATCGCCTGACATATCAGATCCTTAAAAGAAAAGACAAATGAAAGCCCTCAGGATCTGAACCCGGTACGATTGCCGGGCAAAAGGCATGCTCGAAAGCTTAAGAACGGCAGCAGGAAGATAGGCCAGACAAAACAGAACCAGGTGCCCGATAAAGATACAAGTGGGCAGCCATGCGAAATAATTGCCCTTCATCAGGTTGGCAAGACTTTAACCGGGAAGATTAAATGTGCCCGACAGGGCGAGAAAATGATTCGCAATTCTTCCAGCCAGTTAGCGTGGCACACCTCCGGGTCGCCGTTCTCTGACGGTGAGTCCGTCGAAGAAGAAAATAGGTGGCCCTGCTTCGATGTCACTCTTCAGGATTGACAATTTGCATATTTCTTAGCTATTGTTAGCATTTGTAATTAATTGCAGGACCATAGGGAATATTCCACAAGTCGAGGTACCGGACAGACAAGGTGAGACGATTTCGTTATACTAACGGATCCGCAGCGTCAAACACTCGGCTACCCCGAAGGGTGAATGGTTTTGAAAAAAGATCAGTTCGAGCCATTGATAAATGGCTGTAACCCGGCAAGCAGGTGGTTGTGTCCCAGGTTAATCGGTATAACAACAGTTAATTACGCTTATTTTTCACAACCAGCCATGATGGATGGGAGAGAACTATCTGCAGGCAAATAATATTTAGAGGGGATCAATCGTGTACAAAAGACAACGTATCACTGTGGCAGTTATCGGGATCGCTTTATCGGTTTTATTATTCAGTGCTAATGGCCAGGCCAGTTCCTTTACATTCAGGTCGATAAACCCCGGTGAACCGCTGCCTACAGTGGTCCTGACCGCGCAAGATTCCGGTCAGTCTTTGACCCTGGACCAGACCAGCAGTAAAAATTCTATGGTCATCTTCTGGGCGGCCGACAACAAGATCAAAAAAAAGCGGGTGATCAAAACCCTGAAGATCATCCGGGAATTGCAGGTTTTCCTGAACGAGAAAAAAACCTCTCTGTATATAGTTAATGCTGGCAATGACACCCCGGGAATTATCAACGAGGTGATGGCGGCGGCAAACCTCCCGTTACCAGTCTATCTCGACACAGACCTTAAAGCCTATAGCAGACTCGGCATTTTTGTAATGCCCTCGGTTCTTTTAGTCGATCCGCAAGGCAAGGTTGCGGCCGGCTTGGGGTACAGTCGTGATCTTGGCAAGAGATTAAAGGGCGAAATCGAGATCATGTTGGGCGAAAAGGATCGAGCCCAGTTTGAGCAGGATCTGCATCCCGTGATCGCCAAAAAATCAGCCGAAGAAAAGAATGCCAGTCGCCACCTCCACCTGGGCCAGACCATGGCCAAACGCGGCCAGCTCGAATCGGCGATCAGGGAATTAAAGAAGGCCCTTGAACTTGCCCCGGACCTGGCTGACGCCCAGATCCAGCTCGGTTGTCTGTATATCGATGTCGACCAGATCAGTCTGGCCAAAGAGGCCCTGGCCAAAGGACTAGCCGGCAAGCCCGACTCCCTTGACGGCCAGATCTGTCAGGCCAGGATCATGGCCAGTGAAGGAGACATAGCCGCAGCCATTGACGACCTCCTGTATCTGAGGTTACGCAACCAGCGGGATTTCAACCTACATTATGTAACGGCCACCTTACTGGTCCAGCAGGGTAAGTTTGAAGAGGCCGCAAAGGAATATGACAGCGCCTACAATCTCCTCCTGAAAAAAAGCGTGGCAAAATAGCCCGGAAAACCTGGAGGGCCAAGCTATTGAAAGATCAGTTTTATGATAATTGCAGACCTGGCCCTCTGATCTTTATTTATCCAGAACAAAAGAATAA
>DAOVJK010000189.1 GCA_030673265.1 Pseudomonadota bacterium
CTATACGGATATATCGGCTGGCCCGCAGGGTGAGTAGTTTCGAAGTCTGCGCTATCTGAAAAACAAACCATGTATTTCATTTAGTACAAACTTTGACCTTGATATTCCACAACAACCAAAGGTTTAACACACAAGTACAACCAGTTAAAATGACTTTTCAAAAATACTCATGAAATATGCGGGCTAACCATCTTTGCATGAAATGCTAACCAAAAGCTAACAATCCTCGTCCATAGTAGACCTAAGAAACAATTCAGTATTGGCTTCATTATCTCATCATGCTTCTGACACTATGACCAGGGGCAGACTATTTCAGGAGGATCTTATCATGAACAACACACTCGGGAAATTCATCTGGTTGCTCGGCTTATCCTGGCTACTTCTGGTCAGTGGTTGTTCAGACCGCACCGACCAGGGCAACACGGCAGAGAAACCAAGTGCGGCAGGCCGGTATCTCACCATTAAAGGGTCTGATACCATGGTGCATCTGGTCAGCAGTTGGGCGGAACAATTCATGGCTGATTTTCCCGATGTCGATCTCTCGGTGACCGGCGGCGGATCAGGTACCGGTATCGCCGCTTTATTAAACGGCACCACTGATATCTGCGCGGCCTCACGTAAAATCAAAGAAAAAGAAATGCAGATCGCCGCCGCCAAGGGCATCAATCCCGTTGAGTTTTCAGTGGCACTGGATGGCATTGCGGTGGTCGTTAACCCCACCAATCCGGTTGAAGAATTAACCATTGAAGAGTTGGGGAAAATATTCACCGGCATGATCAATAATTGGCAGCAGGTAGGAGGCCCGGACAAACCGATCATATTACTGTCAAGGGAATCGAGTTCCGGAACTTTTGTCTTCTTTCAGGAAAGAGTCCTGGCCAAAAAGGATTACAGCGACAAGGCCCTTTTTATGCCGGGGACTTCAGCGATCATCAATAATACCATAACCGACAAGTGGTCCATTGGTTATGTTGGCCTTGGCTACACCAGGGATGCCAAGGATAAGGTCAAGATTATAAATGTGGCTGAGAGGCTTGGCAGCCCGGCCATTACTCCCTCGGAAAAGAGCGTCAAAGACGGCTCATACCCGATTGCCCGCCCCCTGTTCCTTTACGTTAACGATAAGCACGCAAAGACAACCCAGGATTTCATCGATTTTGCCCTGGGCGAAGCCGGGCAGGAAACCGTCCGTCAAGCCGGATACGTCAAGATAAAATAGGACATTACCGACCATGTTCAAGGATAAAGCAATCAAAGGGGTTTTTGTCGGGATGGCCTCGACCAGTATTTTTATAATGCTGCTTATCTTTGTCTTCTTGTTCAAGGAGGCCTTTCCCTTTATAAAACATCCCGGCCTGTCGTCACTGCTCGATATGAAATGGGTCCCGGTTTCTTTCCAGCAAGAGCGGTTCGGCCTCCTGCCCCTGGCATCAGGAACCTGCCTGATCACAATGCTGGCAATGCTCTTTGCCGTACCGGTTTCTTTTTTTTCCTCAATCTACATCGCCGAAGTGGCCAGGCCGATGGAAAGGGAAATATTAAAGCCGTTTATCGAACTGCTCGCCAGCATCCCTTCGGTCGTTCTGGGTTTTTTTGGCCTGATCGTCCTGGCGCCGCTGATAAAGAGTTTTTTTGGCTTACAAAGTGGCCTTAATGCAATCTCAGGTTCAATCCTTCTGGCCCTGATGGCAACCCCGACCATTATTTCGGTTTCCGAAGACGCCATAAACAGTGTGCCGTCGTCCTACAAAAATGCCTCGCTTGCCCTCGGGGCCAGCCGGGTCCAGACGATCTTCAAAGTTGTCGTCCCGGCCGCGCTGCCGGGGATTATCGCGGCAGTAATGCTGGGGGCCGGTCGGGTGATTGGCGAAACAATGGCGGTACTGATGGTCACCGGCAATGCCGCCCGGATAACCGCTAATCCGCTTGAATCAGTCAGGACTATGACCGCCACTATTGCTGCGGAAATGGGCGAAGTACCGTTTGGCAGCACCCATTATCAGGCCTTGTTCTGGGTCGGAATTGTCTTGCTTGTCATGACCTTTTCTCTCAATGTCTTTTCCCAGAAAATCCTAAAAAAATATGGGGCGTTTAAATGACCCATAATCTGACAGAAAAACTGGTCATCAGCGGCTTGCGTTTTGCCACCTACGCCATAGTTATTGTAATCGGCTATATCCTGTTTGACATCATCTGGCACGGCCTCCCGGTGCTCGACTGGCGATTTCTTACCGAGATGCCAAGACGCGGTGGCGCCGAGGGCGGCATTTTCCCGGCAATAGTTGGCACGATCTATCTGATTGCCGGGACAATAATTATTGCCCTGCCTTTCGGAGTGGGCAGCGCCATATATCTTTCGGAGTACGCCAGCCGGAACAGGTTAACCGAGACGATCCGGCTGGCCATCATTACCCTGGCCGGGGTCCCTTCGATTGTCTTCGGTCTGTTCGGCTTGGGACTTTTTGTCCTTTACTTCAATTTTGGCCCTTCCATTCTGGCCGGTAGTATTACCCTGGCCTGCATGGTTCTACCCACAATAATTGTTACCAGCGAAGAGGCTTTGCGAGCCGTGCCTAAATCATTCCGTGAAGGCAGTCTGGCCCTCGGCACCACCAAGTGGCAGGCGATAAGGACAAACGTTCTGCCCTACTCTTTTGGCGGTATAATTACCGGAGCAATTCTCGGAATCGGGCGGGCCGCTGGGGAGACTGCCCCCATCTTACTTACGGTGGCGGCATTTTTCCTCCCCAGATTACCGAAGAGTATCTTTGACCAGGTCATGGCATTGCCATATCACCTTTACATTCTGGCGACCCAGCATCCCGACACCAGCAAAGTCTTGCCGTTACAATACGGGACCGCCCTGGTTCTGCTTATTCTGGTTTTGGGTTTAAGCCTGGGCGCGATCATTACCCGCTCACATTTCAGGAGAAAATATCGATGGTAGGTCAGGAATTTTCCAATAACAGGGCTATTGAGGTTAACAGTCTCAATTTTTATTACGGTGATAGCCAGGCATTATTCGATATCAATATAGCGATCCCCCGCAAAATGGTTACGGCCCTGATCGGCCCTTCAGGTTGCGGCAAATCGACCTTTCTTCGCACCCTGAACCGGATGAACGACATCATCGATGATGTTCGCCTTGACGGCAGGATCATGGTCGATGGCGATGATATTTATGATTCGAAAATGAACATTGTTACCTTGCGCAAAAAAGTGGGGATGGTCTTCCAGAAATCAAACCCCTTCCCCAAGTCGATCTTTGACAATGTCGCGTATGGCCCCCGTATTCACGGCACCAAGAGTAACAGCCAGCTGGCCGAAATCGTCGAAAAAAGCCTGGAAAGATCAGGTTTGTGGGAAGAGGTTAAAGACCGCCTCGATGACAGCGCCCTGGGGCTGTCGGGCGGGCAGCAACAAAGGCTCTGCATCGCCAGGGCCCTGGCCGTTCAACCTGAAATACTGTTGATGGACGAACCGGCCTCGGCTCTGGACCCTCGCTCAACGACCAAAGTCGAAGATCTTATTGGTGAATTAAAAAAGGATTATACCATTATCATTGTTACCCATAACATGCAGCAGGCGGCCAGGGACTCCGACCATACTGCCTTTTTTTATGAAGGTCGGCTGGTGGAGTACGATGAAACCAGTAATTTATTTACCAACCCCAAGGAAAAGCAGACCGAAGATTATATTACCGGCCGATTCGGTTGAAAAAGGAGTGGATAATGTCAAGGCACCTACAACGAGAGATAGACAATCTGAAGAAAAAACTGCTGGTTATGGGTTCGGTCGTGGAAGACATGGTTTATCTTGCCACCAAATCCGTTATCAACCGTGACGGGCGGATGGCAAAAGATATCATCACCCGCGATCCGGAAGTGGATGAGATGGAAGTTGAGATCGAAGAAGACTGCTTAAAGATCCTGGCCCTCCATCAACCGGTAGCAGTAGATCTGCGTTTTATCATTGCTGTTTTAAAGATCAATAGCGACCTGGAAAGAGTTGGCGATCTTGCCGTAAACATCGCCGAACGTGCTATCTACCTTGCTGACCAAAAAAATGTTTTCTTTGCCGAGATTACGGCTGAAATGGCCCTCAAGGTTGAAAACATGCTGAGTCAATCTATAGATTCGCTGGTCAATATGGATGTCCCTTTAGCACACCGGGTCCGGGCAGAGGACGACAAGGTTGATGAGCTGAACCGGGATATGTATGCCAGGCTTAAAGAAGAATTGATTGCCCACCCACAGGATATCAATTGTCTCCTGCATACTCTGTCGGTAGGCCGGCATCTTGAAAGAATGGCCGATCACGCCACCAATATTGCCGAAGATGTAGTCTATCTTGTCGAAGCGGAAATAGTCAGGCATACACCTGAGGTTTTTAAGGATTGACCGGAGATAAAGGCCCTTGAATCAAGGTCCAGGAACTTATATTGGCGGGAGACAATGACTTCGGGTCGGCCCCGGGCCGATTTTAATAGCAGACAACTTTATTTCATTACATAAATGACAACCCAGATTAAGAGAGGCGCGTTCGAGCTATATAGTGTAAATTTTCCCCATTATCAGCCCAGCAAGACAGCCTTAAATCATTGGGGAATTTATGACAGAAAAATCAGGATACAGTTTACAACGAACCATGCTGGTCTATTTTCTGCTGATTGGCGTCGCCTCGCTGTTCGTCAGCTTTGAATTTATTGCCGATACCCACAGCCAGGAGTTGAAGCAGGGACTGATCGATAACTTCCAGAAATACTCCCAGGCCGAAATGGTTATTGACGATGTATTTCAACCGATCGAGAAGATCAGAAACAAAGCTATCCTGATGATCGCCATCATCGTCTTCGTGATGGTCATCGTCCTCACCATGTTCACCAAGAATATTACTGAACCCCTCCAACATATGATCGAAATATCAAAAAAGCTGGCGACGGGCGACCTGCGGCAGACTATTGAGATTCAATCCGGCAACGAACTTGGTGAACTTGGCAACGTCATTAACGAGCTATCCAGCAATTTGCAAGAAACCACCATGCTTTCTAAAAACGTCTGCATGATCGGCGTCGCCTCCATTAGCAAAACCTTAGAGATACTAAGCAAAGAGAATCTCATCTCCGCAGACAGAGAAAAGATCCGCCAGGAACTTGACAGCCTGCGTCACGAGCTTGCTTCCCTTGACGGCCTGGTTAACTGTTTCCATTTCTACTCCAGCGAAAAATGATTACCGAACCCTGGATAGCCTTACCAGCCGGCATAATCATAGCCACTGTTGTTTCATCAATCGGCCTGGGCGGCGGGGTCCTCTGGATGCCCCTCTTCCTGATCCTGCTGAAAATGGCGCCGGGAACCGCCGTAGTGACCTCCTTGCTGATCCAGACCGCCGGAATGGGATCCAGCAGTTACGCCTACGCCAGACAAAAATGCGTCGACCCGAAACTAGCAATGTTCTTCCTGATCATCGCCCTGCCTGGACTTGTGGTCGGAGCCAAATTCGCCCACCGATTAAACCAGGCGCAAATGGAAATGATCCTCGGTCTACTGGTGATGGCGACAGCTCTATGGTTCGTCTCCTCAAACCAGAAATATGCCGTTAAGGGCAGGGTCAGGATCGAGTTGCGGAAGTCCTGCCGCTATGCATGGCTGGTGGCATTGATGGCTGTTGGCAGCGGCATGCTCAGTGTCAGTATGGGCGAATGGCTGGTCCCGATAATGCGCGGCAAACTGGCGATGAGGATGCAGAGTGCTATCGGCACCAGTATCATAATCATCTTCGGCACCTGTATCGGCGGTTCGGCAGCCCACCTGCTCATGGGTGGCAGGGCCGAACTCGCGGTGGTGCTATGGGCGGTTCCCGGGGTCATAATTGGCGGCCAGATCGGGCCCCGAATTACCTCCAGAATCAACGAAAGACTTTTAAAGGAGATCTTTATCTTCCTGTTAACCCTGCTCGGCATCCATCTGATCTACAATGCTTACTAAGCTTGGCAGACCGTGAACTACAGGCAGAAAAAATTTCTATCACAATAAACCGAAGAACATTTCTCGTTGACTAACCCGCATATTTCACCAGTCGAGATGCCCGATTGCGAAACGCTCGATAGGCAAAGTATGATGTTTTCAGCAGGTAAGCGGCCAGAGGGAGACTCCGATACTTTAGTATGCTGAAAG
>DAOVJK010000030.1 GCA_030673265.1 Pseudomonadota bacterium
AAAAACAAACCCTGTATTTCATTTGCTACAAACTGTGACCTTGATATTCCACAGCAAACCAAAGGTTTAACTCTCAAGGACAATCAGTTAAAATGACTTTTCAAAAATACTCATGAAATATGCGGGTTAGGGCCGCCTTTGGTTACTTTAAATATACTAAAAGCGACACCTGACTACGCGGAGAAAGCGCCTTTCATCAAAGGGGTCTCAATCATCTGCTATGTATGTAAATTACTGGATAAATATCAAACAAGTGGTTTGACTACCTGGCCACCACATCGGGGCAGGATCAAAGCTCTTTTTGATATTTTTTGCGGCATAACTACCTTTATTTGTTGTTAAAAACAGCTAATTACAGTTACTGTATCTAGCGCAAACTCGATTTATACAAAAACAAGCTCTAACTTCTTCCGCAAAAATATTGCTTAACCCTAGATCACCTTTAACAGAACCAAGCAGCCATATGGAAACTACCAAGGACGTATTTAACACCTCACCGAACGGGATAGTAATCGTTGGCGGCAATGGCACGATTTCTCATCTTAATCCCGTCGCCGAAAGGATTTTTGCGTGGACCAATAAAGAAGTACACGGCAAAGATTTTGCCGATTTTCTGGAAGACATAGACATCGCCGAGCACTCACTTCTTGGAAAATGCAATTCTACTACTCCCTACAGCACCTACAAGAAAGCCACAACCAAGGACGGCAAAACCTGCTATCTCGACCTGTGGCTCACTTTCCATCCCACCGCTTCAGAGGAGAGCAGGTATCTGGTCTTTGTCAACGACATCACCGCCCAGAAAACAAGAGAAGCGAAACTTAAACAGGCTTACGCTACAGAGACCACCCTAAAAAGAATCCTGCATATCTGCCGCACAGTCGAGAAACTTGAAGACACCCTTACGAATGCCCTGCAGCTAACTGTTGCCTTGCCTGGCACCATGGCCATCTCCAGAGGCGTGATCATGGCAACGGAGAAAGACCTCTCTCGCCTGAAACTTAAAGCCCATATCGGCCTTGACCATGACGAAATCTCTACTTTTTTTCAGAAAGAACCGGCAAACTCGTTCTCCCTCGACAATACCAGTGAAAAAACGGAGGACCTCTGCCGGCTCATCTCCCAAGGGAAGAATGCATATCATGCTATAATTGAGGGCAACGCCCAAACAGTAGTAATGGTTATAGCCCTTGAGGTAAAACTTAAAAATGCCTTCGCCTGGGAAAATCTTAACAGTGTCGCAGATCTCATTGCTGACACCATTGAACGTGAAAAACTTAAAAAGGATCAAGCCGAGCTGATCGCCAGTCTAAACAGATCATTGAGCGACTTGGGCACCGAACGATCTTTTTCAGATTCTGTCCTGGAAAGCATGCACAGTGGCCTGCTGGTCATCGATAACGAAGGCCTGGTCACCCAGGCTAACCCTGCCGCAAAACAACTTTTGCTGAACCTATACGAAGGGGATGTTGAAGGAAAAACTCTGGAGGAAATATTTGGTCCGGAGACAGGCACCTTACGGCATGACAGCAACACCTCTGAAAGTCACAAAATAACCGTGGTTAATCTCCATAGAGAAGAAATCAACCTGGAATTCACAACCTCCCCCACCTTTACTATCGATGGCACCCAAAATGGCAATGTAATTGTTTTTTTGGATGTAACAGACCAGCGAAAGATAGAAGCTAAACTCGATAAATTAAACCGCTTCTCTGCCGTTGCCGAGATAGCCTCGGCAGTTGCTCACGAAATAAAAAACCCGTTAGCCGGAATCAAATCAATGTCCCAGGTTCTGGACGGACGGCTATCTGATGCCGACGAGAACAAAGAATACATTGCCCGTATTCTCAAACAAGTTGACAGGCTTGATCTTCTGCTTAATGAATTTTTCGCTTATGCCAAACCCGCCACACCCAACAAGCAGGAAACCATGCTCAACGAGTTGTTGAGACAGGCTTGGCAAATGGCGGAGGCCAGGGGTAACAAGAAAGGGTTATCCCTCCATGAAAATCTCAGTGCCGACCCGGCCAGTCTCTGGGCCGACCCGGAACAGTTGCAACAGGTTTTTGTACATCTTTTCCTGAACGCAATTGAAGCGATTGATGATAACAGCTACGTTGAAGTGACTTCGGAATACATTAACAAACCAAGCGAAAAACACGACTTGTCTCTTTTTAAAGGCCTGAATGACGCTTTTCCCTACCTGCTGGTTACCATCCGTGATTACGGCTGCGGAATTGCAAAAGACATGGAAGAAAAGCTTTTCGACCCTTTTGTTACCAACAAGAGCAACCACTCCGGACTTGGTCTCTCCCTGGTCTGGCGCATATTGAAAGAACACGAATCTAATATCTATTTTAAATCTACAGCAGGAGAAGGTTCAACTTTCACTATATTTATCAAGGTCGAACCAGGTGACAACTGATAGGATGCAATAATGGTTAAGAACAAGCCACAGGCAAACATTCTGGTAGTCGACGATCAGGAGGACATCACCTGGTCGCTCTCCCAGGCCCTTTCCGATGATGAAAACGTCTCTGTGATCACCGCCGCCAATGGCAAAGAGGCCTTGGACAAACTCTCGGGCGCAACAATTAACCTGCTCATCTCTGACATCATGATGTTAGATGTCGGTGACCAGGATCTTTTCATTGAAGTTAAAAAGAAATATCCTGCTGTTACCGTGATCGTCATGACCGCGATGCCTTCCGCCAGCTTCAAGAAGGAATCCGTCCTGGGAGAAAACCTGTTCTTTGTCGAAAAACCTTTTGACATCAATAAACTCAAACAGCAAATTGTAAGAATTCTCTCCGAAAAGAGCCCTGCGGATCATTCCCTGTCAGGAATATACCTGACCGATATCATTCAGTTAAAATGCTTGGCCGGTGCCACCACAACCCTGCAGACCAACAAAGGCAACCAGCAGGGGACTATTTATTTCAAAGACGGCGAAATAATTCATGCCGTCTGTGGCCAGCAAGAGGGGGAAAAGGCCTTTTTTGAAGTTCTGGCCTTCGGCAGAGGCATAATCAACACAACACCTTTACCGGAAACAATTACCACTACCATCGCACGGCCTGGTATGACCCTGGTCAGAGAAGGGATCAACCGAATAAAGACCGCTGAGCAAAAAGCAGCAGAAGAAGAGTTAGCCAGAAAAAGAGCCGCAGAAGATGAAGCAGCCAAGAAAAAAGCGGCGGAGCAGGAAGCCGCAAGAAAGAAAGCTGCAGAAGAAGAGGCGGCGAAAAAAAAGGCCGCTGAAGAAGAGGCCGCGAGAAAGAAAGCTGCAGAAGAGGAAGTGGCCAGGAAAAAAGCGGCGGAAGTAGCAAGAAAGAAAGCAGAGGAAGAGGCCGCATCGAAAAAAAAGGCTGCAGAAGAGAAAGCAGCAGCCAAGAAAGAAAAAAGAAAATCCCAAATAATCCACACCGGCCTGAAAGACCTGATCTCCGGATTAAGCAAAATAGACGGTTATATCGCTGCAGCTGTTCTGGCGCCTTCGGGCAAACTGGTTACCCACAATTCCATAGACCAGAACATCGCCCTCGACATACTCGGCACCACCTTCAACACCCTTTTCCGGCAAGCCAGGAAGACCTCCAAAAAAATCGGCTTTGACCCATGCCGGGAAACCGTGTTCAGTTATGCAGAAAAGGCTGTTATAATGCGTTGCTCAGGAGGGGAAGCAAATATTCACTTCCATTTGATGGCAATAATGAAGTCCTGCCGAGCTCTTGATCTGGTCGGGGCAGAAATGGACGATTTTCATTCCCGGGTTTTGAAAAAACTTTCAACAATATAACTCTATTCCATCTAAATACCGGTCAACATTAAGCTACCCAGATAGTTCTTGGCCAGATTGAACAACAATCCCCCCACCACCAACTTCGTAAATCAGCATACTCGCAAAAAATCACGTCTTGCTTATACTGCAGTGCGGTGCGTAAGGGTATTGCCCCAGAATAGCGCGGCAGGAGATATTGCCCGCTCACAATTGGGAGAGCTTATGCAGATGTTGACGGCTGCGAAGTTTTCGCAACTTGCGAGAAAATGTGGCGGATGATTACGGCTTGTCTTTTTTAAAGGAAAAAGGCTATGCCCCTGTAAAAACGACCCCGGCACTTACAAAGCTTGCCGCCTTCAGCCGCGATCATTCCTTTCTTGCCTGTCATCCGGATCCCGAGTAAAGCGCAGCGAGAATTGATCTGCAGATTCAGGGTACGGCCCTTTTCCTTGATAGAAGTCCGTTAAATTTTGTCGGGATGATTAAAGCCAAATCAGGTGAATGGTTGCCCTCCATATTTATTACCCCATCCCAGAACCAGTCTGAATGTTAAAATGGTGAGGCCTTAGACAAAAACCCATAAAATTAAATGATTAAGATAATATCCACTTACCAATGATCAACCCCCTAACTTGTCAGAGTTGTTCCTGGGAAATATATCTAAGGGATTTTCACCTAAAAGGATTGTCGGGGCGCTATGTTTTTGTTATTCTCAAAAGTTCGGCTATAACTATGTAATGAATCTATTGTCAGCGGCGGCAGAAATATTATGTCGATAATAAAAACCTATCGCCAAAAAAGGGAAATTTAATGCGCTACGCTAAAATTAATGCAATCACAGCAGCAATCCTGTCGCTACTAATACTTAGCGGCTGTGGTGGAATGACTATGACTGGTGGTTATATAGACCCTGGGTTTGTCCACCAGTCAATTCTCGAAGGGCGTATGGCTATTGTCGGGGTTGTTTCTTCCGTACAGGATCTTACGGTCAAAGAAAGAAACGATTACGCTGCTGTTTTAAAAACCAATATTATGGAGTATCGAAAAGATTACTCCGTCACATCCTCTGGTGATTTGGTCAATAAAATAGGTAGAGATAATTACAATCTGATCCTTGATAACTATAAGGTCACTGGAGGGCTATCGACAGAGAATCTCCAAACCATCAAAGAAGCAATGGGTGTCAAATACGCCGTTATCTCCAGAATTGAAAGTGACGAAACGACCAAAGATAAGAGAACCCCTTCCATGTCATACTCCGGTAAAATAGAAGCTAAAGCAACCAGGACAATGACGGCTTCATTAAATATTTATGACATTGATACCGGCAAATCTGTTTTCGGCGGCAACATAGAAGGCTACGAGTATGAGACAGAGTATCATGATAAATATACGCCTAGAAATGATTTTGCCAGCGGTTTGGCCGGGATCATCAATGCTGCCAAAGGTAAACAAGCTGACGTTCCGCAAACTGAAGATGAACTTTATCCATATCCATTTATCGATCCCAAAAGAATACTAAATAGAATTTTCCAGCAATTTTCCCGGAATCTTCCCAAAAAATAAATACCAAATATAACCAAGAGGAAACTAGAATGAAAAACAATCTTATGAAGATCGCAATTTTAGCCACTATTATGGCCTTTACCGGCTGCGTCTCCAGTTCTGGCCCACAAGGGAACATATCGGCAATTAGTAAAGTCGCGGTTGTTTCTTTCAGCGTCAGCGATTATGGGGGATCAGTCAGCTCTGGTAGTATCGGTAGCACACCGGTCGCCGATCTTATTAACTCTACTGTAACCAAAATGCTCAATGATACGGAAGATAAACTCGGCAGCAAATGGAATGTCGCCAAAGCCTCGGCTTTCATCAATAATTCGGGCTATCATGATCTTAGTTCCAGAAAGACCTTATCGGTCTTCGTCCCACAAATCAATGGCAAGGAAATGGCTGTTTTTACCCAGGTAAGCAAGGAGATCAAGGGTGGTAAAATTGACCCGCAGACCGCTATCGACCTCTGTAAGGCTTTAAACGTTGACGGCATCGTTCTGGTCTTTTCTGAATGGACTTCCAAAACAGGTGGATATATCCCGTTGACCAAGGCGCTTACCAAAAACGTCCTGACAATTTGGGACAGCAATGGGCGCCAGGTCACAAAGAAAAGAGTCGACATGATGGGCAAGAAAACCTTGGGTTTCAGCGGAGTTAAGGCAGTCAATGAAAATACTATCAATGAATGGAGCGACTCCTTCAACCGGGCCATGGACAAGATCATGAAATCGATTTAGTTATTTGCCTCAAGGGAAGTTATTAACAGACAAAAAGCGACTGCTGAGCAAATCAGCAGTCGCTTTTTTTTATACTTAATAAAAGGCACAAATTTAACGCTAAAAAAAATGGCGTGGAGAGCTTCTTATTTTGGTTCCAGGGATAGAAGCTAATACTTAAGTGATTTATAGAATCTGTTGCTGATCTCAATGAAAGTGATCCCGGTTTGGCCTTGGACCTTGGCGAGTACAGACTGCTCATCCCCAGCAATGCCTTTCGGGCAACTCCAGGCCAGAGAGCATTAATCTCAAAGCTGCTCTTAAATCATCTCTTTGTTCTTGTTACCCAGGCAATTTTCGAACCGATAAGAAAACTTTCCGCGACGTTTGCGAATAACTTCAAACTCAAATGCCACCGTATCTTCGTCAGAGGCACATTGTTCCCAGAGGGAAAATCAGCTGATCTCCGCCTTAGCCTGAGGATTGAAGGGGTTGGTGCGCACCGCCAGTGAGAAGAGAAAGGGATAGTCTGCCTGCAGGTGCTTCATGTAAGTCAGCCATTCGGTTAGCAACAAAACATGAACTCGCTTGATATCGCCGACGAGATGTTCGTAATCACCGGTAGTCAATGTTGAAACATCGCTACGGCTGGCCAGCTCTTCGGCAAGATGGAACACCGCCCACAGTAACTCAGTAAAGGACTCATGCTCAAACAAGTTGGGGTTGCCCAGTAAACTGAGCAGAAAGTTTTTCTCGGCCAACATGAAACTGCGCAGCCTCAGCCAGTCAATCTTAGCGTGGCTGAAACCGCAGTCACTTTTCTCTAAATGAGCAATGGCTCGCTGGTAATCTATTGCCTGCCAGTCTGCACCGACCTGCAGGAATTGTCGGTCCACATCATTATTTTCCTGGCCGGAGGAGATGAGTCGTAAGAGTTCGGTGCCCACCGCACTGAAGAAACTGCCGATCACCATATTAAGCTTTTTGAGGATGGCCTGCTTTTCCCGCTGACCCAGAAGCTGGTGGATGACCACGGTGACAAGGTAGACCGAGATGGGCAGAAATCCCAATTGGGCAAGGATGAACTTGAAGATGTAATTGCTGTCACCAAAGACCGCATAGAGGCACAGGTTGAAGCCGATAGAGGCCAGCAGAAAAATAATCGCCAGTCGGCCCCGCCAGGGAAAAAAGTCCATAATCGCCACTCTTCTTTGGGGGTTGCCCTGTCAAAAATTTGCCGTGGTTGCTCAAAGTGAGGAGGCCCGGCTGCCTTTGGCTTGAGGCAACCCACTCATCTTTACTGTTTCAGCCTGGTAATACTTGTTTTTCGGATAAACTCTTACTTGGGCGACCGAATATCAAACCGCGGTGCTTCCAGCATCCGGCCGATCTCTTCCTTGAGATTGACCTGGTCAGGATTATCAATACTCTGTGCCATTAACTTATTATAAAGAGCCTCCTGTTCCATGGGATGGATGTATTGCTCGGGGGTGCCATCTGCTAACTGCACATGGGCGGCCCAGGGCACAAAGTAAGTGGTTGGCGGGAATTCCTCATATTCCGAAATGTCAATATTAAGGCCGGCGACATAGAGCAAATTGCGGCCCTGGTATTCATCACCCCGACGGATCGATTCAACCGCTCTGGCAAATTCTAGCTGGATGTTGATCTTGGCCGCCCTTAAAGACGGGTTTCTGGAGGTGACTATCTTCGGCATGAATTCGATCAAATTTCGTTCCAGCAGAATCGACTCATCGGTTTCATGAAAATCTTCCCGATAGAAAAAGAGGTCATCGGTCAACAGATCACCAATGGGCTCTCCTTCTCCCGATTTCCATTTATAGTTGGTGGCATCAATTCGTTTGCGAAACTCTTCGGAGACCTCATAGGCCTGGGTCGTGCTTGAGGCTGTATGAGGCCGAATGATGCCGTCCTCGCCTACCTTGACAATATTAGGCAAGCGCAGGACCAGGCCGTTTTTAACGGGATGAGAGGAAAAGTCGATAAAGAAATTTTTAACGGTAATCAGATAGCGGCCCTGGTCTCCTCGATGGAGGAAAATACGGGCGCTGGCGAATTGGTATTGTTCCAGGTAGGGCGTTATCACATGGGTCAGTTTACCGCAGGAGTCGGAAATACATTTGCCGATCATCTTGGGCCGACAGTACTTGCCATAACTGCCGGTATCCGGATCATAGCCGACATGACTGGCCTGGACGATAACCAGGTCCTCGCCATGGTGGGCGTGGGGGCCGTGCCGGTCAATGGCGATAACCCCGCCAACCCGGCCATGATTGAAAGGGAAGGTGCCGAAATGCTTGGTGAGTAGAATAATCGGCAGCCCCTGATTTTCATCGGAACAGAAGGCCCGGGATGGCATGATCAGGCCCTTTCTGAAGCCTAGTTCCATGCAGAAATTATAAAACCTGGGGACAAACTCGGCATAGGGCATCGCCATTCCATCGACCTTGAAGGGCGCCAGCTCTCGTAAAATATCGGGGGCACGGTAGGTATTTGGCATTTTGCAGACTCTTTTACTTGAATTAATCCAAGGGCAGCTCGCAACCGTCGGACATAACTAAACGAATAAATGAATATAATCACTGGGAGTTGTCAAGTTCAATCGATTGCGAGTCAGTTGATTGGTTTAGACAAAAAAATGAGGCTCACGAGCATTTGCCCGTGACCTCATTTGGTAAAAAAACTAATGATTAAGAATTAATTTGCTCAACTTGCCGTACTCGGAATGTATCGGGTCAGCGGACAATCATGGCAACCTTCCGCAGGCAGATCCGTGTTCTCGTGAACCTTGTTGACAAGTTTGGCAACCGCATCCTCGGTGGTGGCATAGATATTTTCCTTGCCGATCCGGTCAAGCAGATGGGTGCGCTCCATTACGGCCATAACCTGACCTTTAACCCCGCTCATTGCAAAACCAAGTTTGGCGCTGCGGAGCCGTTCAACGATCATGGCCAGGGCCTCTTCGCCGGAAGCATCCATGTCGTTAATCCCCTTGGCGTCAAGCAGGATATAACGGAGATCAGGTTGCTCGGTCCTGAATTTGGCGACCTGCTCGTCAAGGTAGCTGGCGTTGGCAAAAAACAACGAGCCATCAAAACGGACCACTGAAATATGGCGACAACCCTTGAGGCGGAAATGTTCCGCACTCGTGAGGACTTTATCTTCGTTCATCGAGAGGCTGGCCACTACCGGACGCATCGATTTGTAGAGGAAAACTGCCATGGACAGTGCCACACCAACGATGATGCCCTTGTCAAGATGGGGGGCAAAATATAAGGTCACCAGGAAGCTGAAAATGGCAATCGCGCCATCATACCACTGGGCCTTCCAGGCATGGGCAAAGCCCTTGACGTTAACCAGCCCGATAACCGCCATCATGATAACCGCCGCCAGAGTAGCCTGGGGGAGATGATAGAGGAGAGGGGTGAAAAAGAACAGAGTGAGGACAACCATCAAAGAGGTGACCACCGACGAGATACCGGAAACGGCGCCGGCCTGCAGGTTGACCGCTGAACGGGAGAAGGAACCGGAAACCGCGTAAGAACCACCAAAGGAACCCAGGATATTACCAAGACCCTGACCAATGAGTTCCTGGTTGGGATCAAGCTTCTGACCGGTCTGGGCGGCCATGGCCTTGGCAATAGCAATAGCCTCCATGAAACCGAGTAGCGAGATAATAATGGCGATTGGAAACAGCTTCATGAAGGTTTTAAAACTAAGAAGACTCTCGCCAACAATTTCTTGGGTAGCAGGATCTTTAACAGTTCCAGGCATAGCGAAACTTAAGCCTTTAGGAATTTCACCAACAATTGCGCCACCACCCATTATTTTCAGGTTTGCAGTATTAAGCGCCTTATTGCCAACCTTCAAACGCCACGTGCCACCATCTGTTTCAACAGCGCCACTGTCGCCTTTGGGGTAGAAAGCATATTGAGCATCATCACCTTCGCCAGTCTTCACGGCCTCAAATTTCATGCCGCGCAGGTCGGTCCGGATGAGATGGGCGTGATTCTTGGCCGTATTCATACGGGCGGTGAGCAAGGCTACCTCTGATTCAAGCTTGATCAGATCAACAGATTTTGATCCATGGCCGCTTTCGGCGTCATGCTTCTTCTGTTCATCAACCTCTTTGCCAAGATTAGCACGCTTCGCGCCCAGGGTCTCAATTTCAGCAACAGCATGGTTGAACTCAACAAGCTTCTCGGAAAAACCATCCATCTTCATACTGCTGACATCCACAAAGGCATCGTTATTAAAGCCCGTGGCTAAGGAAAGCAGGGTGGTGATAGCTACCGCCACCAGCACATTGGGAATACGTGGATTGACCTTCTTCAAACCCACCATGATGGCAACCGCACCAACTCCATACAGCAAAGTAGGGAGGTGGGTATAATCCATGGCGGCCTGAGCAACCCTGCCCATGGTCTCATAATGATGAGTTGCCTTGTCGACGTAGACTCCGAAAAATTTGGAGAACTGGGAGGAGGCAATGATGATGGCTGCCGCATTGGTGAAACCATTAATCACCGGATGGGAGAGGAAGTTGACTACCAGACCGAGACGCAGGACGCCCAGGGAGAGCTGGAAAACACCAACAGTAAGGGCAAGAACAATAGAATAGGCAATAAACTGAGGACCACCTGCTGTTGCAAGCGGTTCAAGAGATGCCGCCGACATCAACGAAACAACAGCAACCGGACCCGTCGCCAATTGACGACTGGAACCAAACAGAGCCGCCACCATGGGTGGCAAAAAGGCCGCATAGAGTCCGTAGTAAGCGGGCAGGCCAGCAAGCTGGGCATAGGCCATAGACTGGGGGATGAGGACCATGGCCACGGTAATACCGGCCAAAAGGTCAATCTTGAACTTACCGCCGTCATAGTCCTTAAACCAGTCAAGGAAAGGAAAAATTTTGGTAATCATATGGATCTCCTAAAGGTGTTTAACAGGAACTCGGCAAAAAATTGAGCCGAAATGGCACCGGGTCCCTTATTTAAATTAACTATTTTTGGTTCGTGAAAATGTTGCGAAATGAAACAATTTGCGCGAAGGTAGCCCATATTTACTTCTCTGGCATAGGCCTGTCAAGCGGAAATCAGCTCCTTAAAATTGCGAATTTACTTGCAGATCAGCCATGTTTCAAGAAGATATCTTGGCCATTAACCGAAGACCAGTAGCCCCATGGACATCATCCGGTCTGAAACATCCAGTCGCTCTGCCAGATTTATCGAAGCAAATTGAGCCAGAGATGTGCTAGTATTCCCAGACAAAAATCCATTTTGCGGAACCCCTTAACCATCAACGCCTTTCCCGGAAACTGTGACCACCAAGCAAGGTTAATCTATCATGACTGCCTCCGTTCAGACCATCCCCTTTGTCAATTTGGCCCTGGCCTTTATCCCCGTTTTTGTGGTGGCCGGAATTCTTTACAGATGGACGGCGGACGGGCACAACACAATCTACGCCGTTTTCAGGATGCTGGTGCAGCTACTGCTGATTGGTTATTTCCTGATCTTTATTTTTGAATCCGATAGCGCCTGGGTCGTGCTGGCCGTTTTGGTTGTGATGCTTTGTACTTCGAGCTGGATTAGCCTACGAACCATAAGAAGTGATCGATGGTTGCTGTATAAAAAAGCCTTCCTGGCCATAACTCTGGGAGGCGGCCTAACCTTGCTGCTGGTCACCCAGGGGGTCCTTGGTCTGGATCCATGGTATATGCCACGCTACCTGATCCCGCTGGCCGGGATGATTTTTGCAAATGCTATGAATAGCGTCAGTCTGGGAGGGGAACGGCTTACCGCCGAAATGGCCAGGGATGTCCCATATGAGAAGGCCAGGAGTATCGCTTTCCGGGCTTCGCTGATCCCGATCACTAATTCGCTGTTTGCAGTGGGGCTCGTCTCTCTGCCAGGCATGATGACCGGCCAGATCTTATCCGGGGTCTCCCCGTTAATTGCGGCGCGTTATCAAATCATGGTTATGTGTATGGTCTTCGCCTCAGCGGGGATATCTTCCGCCTGTTTTCTAAAATTTCTTGAACCGCCAGAACGGGATAATTGTAGAAATTAAATGTGGTTATGTTATTAACTTTTTATGCGATACCTCTATACATTTTTGCTCATGTTTGGCTTCTGGCTTTTACTTTCTGGAAAGTTTGATCTTTTCCACCTGACTCTGGGCGTGATCTCCAGTCTGCTTGTTTCCTGGATGTCGTCCGACCTCCTGTTTATTGATAGCTCCAAAAAAGGCCGCCTGATCGAGGTGTGGCGCCTCATTCTTTATATTCCTTGGATCCTGAAAGAGATCCTGTTGTCAACCCTGCATGTCACCTGGCTGGCCCTGCATCCGGCGATGAAAGAAAAAATCGCGCCCCGCATAGTGAACTTCAAGACCAGGCTCCAGAGCGATGCGGCCCGGGTAACCCTGGCCAACTCCATCACCCTGACCCCCGGAACCATCACGGTCCGGATCGAGGGCGATGTTTTTACCGTGCACGCCCTGAGTGATAAGGTGGCCAGCGGTCTGCCCGGTGAAATGGAAGAGCGTATCGCCCGAATTTTTACGGAGGAGCGGCCATGAGTAATTTCTTTATTGCCACCGGCGTCGTTCTTTGCCTGTTTATGCTGCTGGCCCTCTACCGGACGATATTCGGTCCAACCATTATCGACCGGATGATGGGCGCCAACATCATCGGCACCAAGACCACGGTTTTGTTGATCATTATCGGGACGATTTATGGACGGGTCGACATGTTCGTTGATATTGCCCTGGCCTATGCGATGTTGAATTTCATCGTCACCATCGCCGCCTCCAGGTACTTTGCCCACCACAAGAATATCAGGGCCGAAGGTTACGGGGTCCTGCACTACACCCCAACCAAGGAGGCAGATAAATGATTAATACCCTGACCATAACCCTGATGATCGCCGGCCTGTTCTTCTTCTTTGCGACAACTGTAGGGGTGTTGAGGTTCCCGGATTTTTATACCAGAATGCATGCCGCCGGTAAGGGAGATACCCTGTCGTCATTGCTGATTCTTGTGGGTCTGGCGATCTATAATCTGCACCATATCTCTGCCGGTAACATTCTGGTGACGATCAAGATCCTCTTCATTCTGATGTTCATCTTTCTGGCCAGCCCCACGGCAACCCATGCCATTATCGATGCCGGCTACGAATCGGGGATAAAACCCTGGGGTAAAGAAAGCAACCGGGAGGGGCAAGATGATCTGGCAGATTGACATTATGATCCTTACCTTGATTGTGATCTGCGGGGTATTTGCCATCTCGGTAAAAGATCTCCTCGGGGCGGCGGTGGTTTTCGGGGCCTACAGTTTTTTGATGTGCCTGTTGTGGACAGAGATGGGCGCAGTTGATGTCGCCTTTACCGAAGCTGCGGTCGGGGCCGGGGTCAGTACGGTCTTGTTTTTTGCCGCTGTGCACCGCTCCTCCCGGCAGGTTAAAGCACGGGTATCAGGACGACTGCTTTATAAATGGCTAGGATTAGTGGCTTCCGGACTGATGGGGGGCGTACTGTTTTATGCTTCGACTGACTTCCCCGACTGGGCCGATCCTGCTTCACCGGCCTCAAGCCATCTTTCACCGCACTTTATTACCCAGACCCTTACCGAAACCTCGGTGCCGAATATCGTCACCTCTGTGCTGGCCGACTATCGGGGCTTTGATACCATGTTTGAAACAGCCGTGGTCCTTACCGCCGGCCTGGCGGTGCTGATCATCCTGCGGCTAGGCGGTTGTCGAACCGCCGGACCGGTCCGGGAAAAAAGCGCTGCCATCCAGACTGCCTACAAAGATTCGATAATTCGTTTTGTAACCAGAATGGTTGTCCCTTTCATGCAGCTCTTCGCCTTATATGTCATTGCCCATGGCCACCATAGTCCGGGCGGCGGCTTCCAGGGTGGGGTCATCCTCGGGGCTTCCTTTATATTGCTGGCCATCAGTTACGACCTGAAGATGGCCCTGAATCGCATTAACGAAAAAGCAGCACTGCTCCTGGCCAACACCGGCGTGTTGATCTATGCCGGTATCGGCTTTCTCTGTATGCTGCTGGGCGCGAACTTCCTCGATTATTCGATCCTGCATCGCATCCTGCCGGCTACCGATGAAATAGCGGCCCGCTCCCATGCCATGCTCGGGGTTGAAATCGGGGTGGCCCTGACCGTTATGGTTATCGTCATGGTCATCTACAACAATATAGTCTCAAATGGCACTTACGAGAAAGGCTTGTAATATGGAACTGCTGCTGGCCAAATATAATTATTGGATATACGCCGTGATCATGATGATCGGCCTTTACGCCATGCTGGCCAAGAACAACCTGATCAAAAAGATCATCGGCATGGGCATCTTCCAGACCGGGATTATTGTCTTCTATGTTTCTATCGGGGCCAAACGGGGCGGCACTATCCCGATAATTGAGCATGGCCATGGAGCTGAAGTACACGAGGTCATCAAGGCCCTGGATTACGTCAATCCCCTGCCCCATGTGCTGATGCTCACCGCTATTGTGGTGTCGGTCGGAACCCTTGGGGTGGCGCTGGCTATCGCCCTGCGGATCTATACAGAATACAACACTCTCCACGAAGATGAAATACTGGAGAAGATCAATGATTGATAGCGCCCAATTTCCTGCCCTGATCGTCGTCATCCCGCTGCTCAGTGCTTTTATAGTTTGTATGGCCGGCTGTTTTAATCGCCGCTTTTGCCAACCGCTGACGGTTCTAGCTCTGGCCGGATCCTGCTGGGCCTCTTTTGCCACCCTTGGCCAGGTAATCAAGACCGGGGCTATTCACTATCGGCTCGGCGGCTGGGCACCGCCGATGGGGATCGAATATGTGGTTGACCACCTGAATGGTCTGGTTCTGGTAGTTGTGACAACCGTGGCGCTACTGGTTGCGGTCTTTTCAAAAATCAGCGTTGAAGAAGAGCTGCCGGCCAGGATCAACCTGTTTTATACCCTTTACCTTTTATTGGTCACCGGCCTGCTGGGGATGACCATCACCGGTGATGCCTTCAACCTCTATGTTCTTCTGGAAATATCGGCCCTGACCACCTATGCCCTGATTACCATCGGTCAGCCCCGGGCCCTGCACGCCAGCTTCAACTACCTGATGATAGGGACGATCGGCGCCAGTTTGTACCTGCTGGGAGTCGGTCATCTCTATATCATGACCGGCTCGCTAAATATGGCGGACCTGGCTGTGATCCTGCCCGAGCTCTATAGCTCCAAGGCCATTCTGGTCGCCTTTATCCTGATTATGGTCGGGATCTGGGCCAAGATGGCATTTTTCCCGATGCACTCCTGGCTGCCCAACGCCTACACCTACGCGCCAAACGCCACCAGTTGTCTGATCGCACCGCTGATGACCAAGGTATCGGTCTATATCATGCTGAGGGTCATGTTTTCGATCTTTACCCCGGCTTACATTTACCAATACCTGAGCGTGGCCAACGCGATTGTCTGGCTGGCGGTTATCGCCATTGTTGGTGGCTCGCTGCTGGCCCTGGCCCAGAAAGATTTCAAGAAAATGCTGACCTATCTGATCATCGCCGAAGTCGGTTACATGGTCGGCGGCGCCTGGCTGGCCAATGAGTACGGGATCACCGGCGCTATCCTGCATATCCTGAACGATGCCCTGATGACTCTTTGCCTGTTCATGGCCGCCGGGGCTATAATTTATAGGGTTGGCGGCCAGCAGCTTAGTGATCTGAAGGGGGTTTTTCGACGGATGCCGATAACCATGAGTGCCTTCATGGTCGGGGCCCTGTCAATGATCGGGGTACCGCCGACGGCCGGGTTCTTCAGCAAATGGTACCTGATCCTGGGCGGCATTCAGGCCGCGCGCTGGGAATTCGTTGGTGCCCTGTTGTTCTCCAGTCTGGTTAACGCGGTACTCTTCTTCCGGATCATCGAAATCGGTTATTTTGAAGCACCAGAGGACAAGGGTCTGAACGAAGCCCCCCTGTCGATGCTGGCACCGCTGCTGTTGGTTGCGATGAGTTTAGTCGTAGTAGGCATCTATTCCGGTGATATTGTCAGCACTATTATCCAGAATGCCGTCCCCGAGGGTATTTAAAAAAAGCTCAAAACAATTACGTCGATAAAGCCTCTGCTGGCCTCGTTGATCGC
>DAOVJK010000337.1 GCA_030673265.1 Pseudomonadota bacterium
GTGCTCTCCAGATCGATGATATTGTAACCGATCACGCCATTACTCTCATTATGATAACTGGCAATATTTATGCCGCTGGCGCCAATGGTCTGGGAGGCAAACCCGATCATGCCCGGCACATCCTTATTGATCATGATCAGCCGGGTGTGAACATTGGCCGCCGGGATCGACTCGGCCGTCGGGAAGTTGACGCTTCTGCCGACGGAGCCATATTCAAGGTAGGCCTTCAACTGGCTGACTGCCATCCGGGCGCATTGCTCTTCGGACTCCGAGGTACTGGCGCCGAGATGCGGAGAACAGATAACCTGCGGATGCTCGACCAGTGGTGCCGTGGGAAAATCGGTAATATAGGTGACCAGCTTACCACTGCCCAGAGCCGCCAGGGCCGCCTCCTCTGCAACGATCTCACCCCGGGAATAATTCACCAGGATGGTTCCAGCTGACAACCTGTTTAAAAACTCATTATCGACCAAGCCTCTGGTTTTACTACTTAACGGCAGGTGCAGCGTCAGGATTTCCGCTTCGGCCAATAACTCATTCAGGGACCGGGCCATAACAACCTCGGCAGACAGTTGATGAATATTTTCCATAGCCGGAAAAGGATCGAAACCCACCACCCGCATACCATGATTTATTCCGGCATTGGCAACCCGCAGGCCGATCTTGCCAAGGCCGAGAACACCAAGGGTCTTGCCCGCCAGCTCAAAACCCCGGAATTGTTTTTTGCGGGCCTCAATCCTTTCTTTGACCGCCGATTCGGATAAGCCGGCCAGGGTCTGGCAAAAATCCATCCCCTGATGAATGTTGCGGGCGCTTATCCCAAGCATAATAAAAACCAGCTCGGCAACCGCATTGGCATTTGCCCCCGGGGTATTAAGGACGCAGATCCCTTGTTCGGTGGCCTTTTCAACCGTAATATTGTTCACCCCAGCTCCGGCCCTGGCTACAGCCACCAGCGAGGGGTAGGAACCGGTATCGATCTCGGAACTGCGCACAACAATTGCCTGGGGATCGGGCTCGTTCTCACTTGTCAAATAATTATCGTCAAAAAGCTCTAGTCCTTCGACCGCAATCTTATTGACGATTTTTACCCTGAACATAAATTGTCTCCCCAAAGCAGTAAGTCACCAACTGGTATGATTGAACAACCCGGAGATACTCCTCTTGCCTGATGGCAATAATCACCGGCCAAGATCAGGAGTCGATAAAACAGTAGGGATCCCGATCTGTTGCAGGATCAAGCCCCATTCCATAGACGACGGCCTGACAGCCTCCGCATGCCGGTCTGATCGCACATCCCCGACAGGAGTCACTGCCATGTCTATAACGTTGTGCAGCCTGTGATTCATAGATTTCAGCCAGATTCTGCTCCAGAATATTACCAACGGGGGAAGGGAATTTACGACAGGCGTTAACCTCGCCGTCCGGCAACAGGGTAAGAAAATTAAAAGCCGCCCCGCAGCCATAGCCGGCGCATCCCCGAAACAACGCTCTCTCCCTTTGGTGACGGATGATATTGAACAGATTCTCCTTCAGCCGTATTAAGGTGTTTTCCTTGGCAGCGGCCAGAAACCCAGGTAAAAAGGCCCGGAAATCTGCCGGTTCTACCGATTGAAGGCTGGCCCCTTCGCCGACCATGGTCAACCGGTTGAAAGTGAACGAATCCGCTTTGCCGCGCAGCTCCTCAGCCAAAGGGATTACCTGCTCGAGATTGTCCCGGGTCAAGGTCAGCATAACCATTGCATAAATTCCGAGATCCTTCAGCAGCTCCAGAAAGGTCATGGTCCGCCCAAAGTGGCCTTCACCTCGAATGTAATCGTTATGCGCGGGCAAGCCCTCCAGACTGACTTGATAAAATGCAGGGGCATGGATCCGCTGTATCTTCTCGAGGATTTCCCGGCTGGTTGGGTTGCCCAGAATGGCGACACCGAGACCCCGGTCCTTCGCGGCCTGATAGACCTCAAAAAAATGTGGGTACAACAGAGGATTGCCGCCGGAAAACGAGATATTGCCGCGCACATGGCGACTCCGACAAAAAGCCCGGACTTGATCAAGGACAGCCAAGGCCTGATCCAATCCCAGCGAACTGCGATTTGATCGATCATAACAATGCCGACAGTGCAGGTCGCAAGCCTGGGTCAAGTGCCATTGCAGAGTGAAGGCCTGTGCTGTGAGAAACAGGCCCCGATCAACCGCGCAATTATCAGGAAAAACCACCTGGTCGCGGCGCAACAGCGAACCTGGTGCCTGAATAAATCCTCTTGCCACCGCCCGGTCCAGCGCCAGGTCAACGGCGCCAACCGCGACATTGCCAACCGCAGCAACTGCCTCTACCGACGTTCTTTCCAGGATAATCTTTAAAACCAGCAGATCTTCATCACTAGCAACCTTGCCAGCAAATTCGCCACTACCCGGCTGCCGCCACAAAAGCACAACCTCCCGGCCAGCTTCGGGGACCATGCCACCATCTTCACCATCTTTGTTTATCAGTCTGAACAGATGGCGCCAGGGGAGCTCAATTGTTTGCAGGGTTGGATTGATCTGCTGATCGACAACTTCTTCCGGGGGAACAGCAGGATTGGCCTCGACTTGGTGAATAAGTAGTTCCAGTCTGGCTAAATAAGGGAGAAAAGGCGGTAATTTGAATTCTGCCACCAGTGTTGATAATAAATGAGGAACATCTTGAGGGTCGGAAGTAGAGGCAAAGGTTCCAGCCGCCTGTTTCCGGGTTTTTTCATCCAGAAACCGGCGGCTAGAAGAATAGTACTTAAGGATTTTTTCAAACTGTTGGCGCTGCATACGAGGCTCTCTGCCTTAGCTCCAGGACATAAGAAAGAAAAAATTCATCTGTGGCACCAAGCACCAATTTGAAAAAAATGCCCAGCTTGATGCAACCGGGCACTTAGCAGAAAACCTTCCCGCCGGAAAACATCTAAAAAATACGACTAGTGCAACCTGCACTAAAGATCAGCTTCAACCACTAAAGATTGAGCCGGCTCCGCTTCAA
>DAOVJK010000233.1 GCA_030673265.1 Pseudomonadota bacterium
AAAAAAAACGGCTTCATCCGGGTCAGGATCAATGGCGAGATCTGCTCCCTTGATGATGAGATTGATCTCGATCGCAAGAAGCGTCATCATATTGAGGCGGTTGTTGACCGGCTGGTGATCAAGGATACGGTGGAACGGCGCCTTTATGATTCGGTGACCACGGCGGTGGGTCTGGCCGATGGTTTCCTGCTGGTTAACTTCCCCGATAACGATCGCGAGGTGATGTTCAGTGAGCAGGCGGCCTGTATCAACTGCGGCCGTAGTATGCCGGAACTGTCGCCCCGGCTCTTTTCCTTTAATAATCCCCATGGCGCCTGTCCAGAATGCAATGGCCTGGGCGTTAAGCAGTTCTTTGACCAGCAGCTGGTGGTCCCCGATAGCACCTTGAGTGTCAGGGCCGGGGCCATTGCCCCCTGGGGTGATCCTTGGCGGCTTAGCGGCACCAAGCGGCGTTTCGGTGGCGGTGGCGGGGTCTCGGTATACGGGCAGCAGCTGGAGGCCTTGGCCGGCCATTATCGTTTTGATCTGGATAAGCCTTTTGCCAGGTTGGCCGCTAAAGTTCAGGATATCATCCTGTTCGGCTCCAGTGGCGAAGAGATTGAATTCACCTATCGGCGACGTCAGCGTCTGACCACCAGCCGCCTGCCCTTTGAAGGGGTGATACCCAGCCTGGCCCGGCGTTATATGGATACTGCCTCGGCAACGATCCGCGAGTGGCTGGGCCGCTACATGAATGAGCAGACCTGCCCGGTTTGTCATGGGGCGCGACTGAAACCCGAGGCACTGGCCGTGCGGATCGGTGACTGGACGATAGATGGGCTGATCTCACAGTCCATTGCCAGATTACATAAGATTCTGCAGGAGATTAACTTCACTACCCAGGAGAAGTTGATCGCCGAGCGGGTGATAAAGGAGATCGGCGATCGGCTGACCTTTCTGGTTAATGTCGGCCTTGGTTATCTGTCTCTGGAAAGGCGTGCTGCAACCCTGTCCGGTGGTGAGGCCCAGCGGATCAGACTGGCTTCGCAGATTGGTTCGCGGCTGGCCGGGGTGCTCTATATTCTCGATGAACCGTCCATCGGTCTGCATCAGCGTGACAACCAGCGGTTGATTGATACCCTGATCAGCCTGCGCGATCTGGGCAATACCGTTCTGGTTGTAGAGCATGATACGGATACGATCATGGCGGCTGATCATGTCCTTGATATGGGGCCCGGCGCCGGGGTCCATGGCGGCGAATTGGTCTTCTTTGGCCCGGTTAAGAAGTTGCTGCAATGCCGGGACTCCCAAACCGGCGGTTACCTGTCCGGGCGGCTTGCCATTGAAATACCCGCGAAAAGACGGCGCTTACCAGCCAAAAAGAAGTGGCTGTACCTGAAAGGGGCCACGGCCAATAATCTTAAGGATGTTACGGCAGGCTTTCCCCTCGGGGTGATGACCTGTGTGACCGGAGTTTCCGGTTCCGGTAAAAGCTCGCTGGTGATTGAGACCCTCTATAAGCAGATGGTTAATAAGCTGAGCAAGGCCAGGGAGGCGGCCGGGCCGTGCCGGGCCATCAAAGGTCTGGAGCAGATTGACAAGGTTATCGATATAGATCAAAGCCCGATCGGCCGGACCCCCAGATCGAATCCGGCCACCTATACAGGCGTACTGACCCCGATCAGGGAACTTTTAAGTAACTTGCCGGAATCCCGGGCCAGGGGCTACAAACCCGGTCGTTTTAGTTTTAATATTAAAGGGGGGCGTTGCGAAGCATGTGAGGGTGAGGGGGTTATCCGGATCGCCATGCACTTTCTACCCGATATCTATGTGACCTGCGAGACCTGCCGGGGCCAAAGGTATAACCGTGAGACCCTCGATATCAGGTACCGCGACAAAAATATTGCCGAGATCCTGGCCATGAATGTCGAAGAGGCACTGGAATTTTTCAGCAAGATTCCAGTGCTGCGCAACCGGCTCCAGACCCTGGCCGATGTCGGGCTGTCTTACATTTCTCTTGGCCAGTCTTCGGTAACGCTGTCCGGCGGGGAAGCCCAGCGGATCAAGCTGGCCCGGGAGTTAAGCAAGCGCAGTACCGGCCGGACCCTCTATATCCTGGACGAACCTACTACTGGTTTGCATCCGGCTGATATCAAGAATCTGCTCAAGGTGTTAAGCCGCTTGGTTGATAACGGCAATACGATTGTGATAATCGAGCATAATCTTGATGTTATCAAGACGGTGGATTATGTTATCGACCTGGGACCGGAAGGCGGCGACGGAGGGGGCGAGATCGTCGCCAGCGGCACTCCCGAACAGATCTGCGAGGTTGGCAGATCGTTTACCGGCCATTTTCTGAAAGGGATTTTCAAGGGTGCTTGAAAGCAAAGGTTGTGTCTGGATTGGGGGGAACGGTGCGGGCAAGAGCCCGTATTTCAACCTTATTCACTATTCTGTCATATCGAAACGAAGTGAGATATCTTGAAAGTTTCGGGACAGGCAAGATCTCTCCGGCTTCGCCGTTCGAGATGACAAAGGTATTTTAGTTTGATAAAGACAGGTATAATCGCAATTACTTTATAAAAATGGCTGAAATTCGCCGGTAATCACAATAAAAAAAGGAAGGAAACATGTCAGAAAATAGTGAAACCCCCCAGGCGGGAACAGAAGATGTGCCGGTATTCAGGATGCAGAAGATGTTTATCAAGGATCTGTCGTTCGAGAATCCGAATGCGCCGGCAATATTCCTGGAGAATAATCAAAGCCCTAAAGTGGACATCAAACTGCACGTGAAGAACAACAAGATTGATGATGATAACTGGGAGGTCAGCCTGTCGATTACCGCTTCATTTACAGGGGTGGAGGACAAGACCATCTTTATCATTGAAATAGAGCACGCCGGGGTTTTTCTGCTGAAGAATATCCCGGCTGAGCATCTGTCGGCAGTACTCGCGGTGGATTGCCCGACCATGCTTTTCCCATTCACCAGGCAGATTATGAGTCAGTTGGCGGTTGACGGTGGCTTTATGCCATTTTTGATGGACCCGGTCAACTTCATGGGTCTGTTCCAGAATGCCCAGAAGCAAAATCAGGATAACTCAGCAAAACAGTAAAGACAGATTATAACTGCTTGTCGCCATTTACCAGGGGATAGGCGTCCTAAACGTAGTGATTTAATGTTAGTTGTTTTATCTGTGTGCAATTAAATAAAGCGAATCGTTCTTATTGCGTTGGTCAGCCTGGCAAGCATGAAACCCGTCTCGAGTTTTATGCTTGCCAAGTCGTTTCAGAAGGCTCTCATTGGAGTTTATCTTTTTCTCAGCCGAGAAGACCCTATCCAATTAATAATGGTAATACAAAGCCAGGCAATTCAACAATCAAAGGGAATTAGGACCTAGATTTTAGTTGCAAAATCAGAGATCAATGCCGATACGGCTTTTTCTACAGCGAGATTAAAAAGGTTGTCGGCGTTGGTGTCGGCAAATATGGTTTGGGGTTTAACTTTAACCTCAACCCTGTTGGTCCAGATAATCTGCCCGTTTTCCGGTGATTGCACCCAGAGGCGTATATTAACCTTGGCTTCGTTGCCACGTTTTTGACTGGTAAGAAGGCCGGCTCCGCCACCAGCCAACGATGCTGATGATGATGACAAGCCGGTACCGCCGGTGTTGATATTGCTATTTAGCGTACCACCGAGGGCTGCCCCAACCACAATCTGGTTTAGAATGTCATAGGACTCGGACTTCGCGACACCTAACATGGCCCGTGAGCCACCGCCAATGATAACGGGAAGTACCCCTTTCTTTAGAGGATTCCAAGTGTTTTCTTCGCCTAACTCAAAAGCAATAATTCTCCCGCGCATAATATAACCGGCATTAAATTCCGCTGCGATTTTTGCTAATGTATTTTGGTCTAAGGCTATTGTTTCTGAATGATTGTTTGTGCCTCCTTCCTCGGCGGTGATGAGTGCTTGAAGTTCTTTCTTCATTGCAGGAGAGAAATAGCCGCCTCGCATCTCTCGGTCGAGATGGGGTTGGCTCTTATTGTCGCTGGTCTTGATTATGTTTTGGGTGATCAGATAATTGAGTAGGTCTTCCTGGACTGGTAACTGATATCCATTGGCTGTCAATTGGTCTGTCAGGTTTTCCATAATGGCTAAGTTGCGCCGGAAGGCGACCTGTTCGTTTTTGTTATACGAATAGTCGGCAAAAGGCAAGACAACAAGTCTCTTGTTGATCGGACAGTTTGGTGCTGGTGCGGAATTTGATAGTGCCAATCGCTCGGAAACCAACTGGCCACATCCAGAAACTGCAAAGGCTAAAAATACTATGGCGAACAGACGTAAAGTGGACATTATTTTGTCTCCTTCTATTGCTTTGCTTGACAATATCATTAGATAATTTCTGGCTTTAATAGAATCACCAGCTCTTTGCGTAGTTTAACTTTGCTGTCAAGGCTGAAGAGTCTACCAATCAGAGGTAATTTCCCTAGCATCGGCACATTTGCACCTTTGCCGTCATCGGTGGAGTCGATAAGTCCACCTACAACCAGCATTTCACCTTTTTTGACTCGGACAATAGTTGACATCTCTCTGACGTTTGTAACTGGAAGGCCTACTGTTGAGTCGCCAAAATCCTTGTATATGATGGGCTCTTCGAGCTGAGATGTGACTGGAGTCAGGTTTAGGACTATTTCATCATTGTCCAGGACAGTAGCGATAATAGACATAACTATGCCTGATGTTTTGTCTTTGGTTGTTACATCTGTCTTAACAACACCTTCTTCCACTGTTGTCGTTACTTTGTCAATGTATGTCACGTTTTTGCCGACATTGATCAGGGCTGGTTGGCCGTTCAATACACTTATCTTCGGGTTTGCCAGGACCCTTGTTTTGCCTTGTTTTTCTATGGCACTGACCAGGGTTGTAAAACTTTTTGCGTTTAAAGTGAAGGAGCGGCTGCTGCTTGGGCCTAGAGGGCGACGGGCGGTACTAGAGCCAAAGGACATATTAGCCGTGAAAGGACTGCTGTTAAGAAGTGACTCCCAGTCGATACCGACTTCCCGCTCGTTACTGACCGAGACCTCGAGGATCTTGGCTTCAATTGAAAT
>DAOVJK010000237.1 GCA_030673265.1 Pseudomonadota bacterium
TCAAGGTAGGTTCTGACCGTGTTAGCCTCTGAGGCGTCAGGATGCATCATTTCCAGCCGTTTTAATTGCTTGAGGGCTTCCTTCTTGACTTCATGAGGCATCCTCTTCTTGGTCAGTTTGCTCTGCAGTTCTTCCATCTCCAGGGAGCGATCGTCAATGTCCCCCAGTTCCTTTTTCAGGGCCTGAAGTTGTTCGCGCAGGTAATATTCGCGCTGGGTTTTACCCATCTCCTCTTTTGCTTCGGATTGGATTTTGGCCTGGACCGCAGATACTTCAAGCTCCTTGTTGAGAAAATCAGAGACCTTTCTCAATCTTTCGATAGGGTGGCAGAGTTCCAGAACCGACTGGGATTCGGCAGTTTTGAGATTTAGGTTTGAGACAACCAGATCGGCCAGTCGGCCAGGTTCTTCGATATTGTTGAGGATGACCATCAGATCCGAGGACATGATGCCCTTAAGAGAGAGGATCTTTTCAGTCTGTTCGCGGACAGTCCGCATTAAGGCTTCGGTCTCGACTGAAATCTCACTTATTTCATCGTCGTTCAACAGGTCAACTTTAACCACGAAAAAGGGATCGGTTTGTTCGTAGTTGGTGATTTTTGCTTTGTTCATCGCCTGAACCAGGACCTTGAGGCGCCCGTCAGGTAATTTCAGGGTCCGCATAATCATGCAGACCATCCCGACATCGTAAACATCATCCGGTTCGGGGTCGTCGGTGGTGGCATCCTTCTGGGTGCCCAGCATCAGGATCTTGTCCTTGGTCAGGGCTTCGTTGACCGCCGCAATTGAGGTTGGCCGGCCGACGAACAGGGGGATGATCATGTAATTAAAGACAACCACGTCGCGGACCGCCATCAGCGGCAGCACTTCCGGGATTTCATGGTCATCAAGATCGGGGAACTCAGGAATAACATCTGAGATTGTGTCGTTTATATCCAAAATTGGCTCCTTCTGTGGAGTTGATACCACATAGTTTTTTGTTTTGTGGTGATTATAAATCGTTAGGGTGCGGGAGTAATAATTTTGCCCCGATCCCCTTAAGCACACAACCGTTTATTCTTGAAATTAATACTGTTTTACAACATTATGTAGTTAAAATGATTTATTTTACATGAAAACCACTATAGGAATACTATAATGACTACCTCTCTATCCGCAAATTCTTTTTTTGATTTAATCAATTTTGAACATCGGGACATCTTTAAAGATGGCCCGGTTTGGCAAGGGTTGGCCCGGTTGAAGGACTATATGGCTGCTTATCATTATTTAGCCATGCCTCCCGAAATTGAGACAGGCCGCCCTCTTGATCGAACTCTTGTCCTGCATGGGGATGAGTTCAGGGATGCAGCCGGTCTGGATATCCGCTTTGGTGATGTTGGCCGGGAGGGTCTGGCGGTTTACGACGGTGAGAATATATTGAAGGGGGCCAGCGTTATTATGGCCGGGGTAGTTTTGCAGGGTGGGGGGTTTTGCTTCGGCAAGGGCGTGTTGGTCGAGTCGGGCGCGTTTATCTGTGGGCCGGTAGTGATTGGCGATTTTACTGAAATCCGGCAAGGGGCCTATCTGCGGGGAAACTGCCTGATTGGCAAGAGATGTGTGGTTGGTCATGTGACCGAAGTCAAACATACGATTTTTCTGGATGACGCCAAGGCTGGTCATTTTGCCTATCTTGGCGACACTATTCTTGGCAACCGGGTTAACCTGGGGGCGGGGACAAAGATGGCCAACCTGCGTTTTGTTAGCGGCAATGTTGGGGTCAGGACCCCGGAGGGTACGGTGGAGACGGGGCTGCGTAAGCTTGGCGCCATCCTGGGCGATCAGGTCCAGACGGGTTGCAACTCAGTGACCAACCCCGGTACTCTTATCGGGCGCCGCTCCTTTCTGCTGCCTAATACCACGGCGCCATCCGGTTATCATCCGGATAATTCGATGATCCGCGGTTGATGTAGTTAAGCCGTGAACCTCGACATGGACCTTTTGTGTTATTAACTTAGAATAGAGAGCGGAGTTCTGGTTGGGGGGAATAGTTACCGGCCAGTCAGAGAATTACCCGACCTGGTTGATCTCCAGATAGTTGAAAATACCGATGAAGAATTCAATTATAATTCCCAAGGTCAGGCAGAGCTGGATCATTTTTGCCGGTGCCGGTCTTTCCCCTGCTTGTCTTTGGTAGAAAGAGTTGAACAGCAGCAAAGCTCCGATCAGGAAGGGCGCTACCGTGAGCAGGTGAGTGGCTGTATTGAACAGGGAAGCGGTCGGCTGGTCCGGGAAATAACGCAGACTGCATAACAGATAAACAAGGCTCAGAATTACCAGGGAGATTTTTTCGCCAACTTTTCGCATTAGGAATTAACCCTTTTTACAATCAATTTATTAGGTTGCCACAAGGTAGCCCATTTATAACGGATTTTAAACATGAACATGCTGAATGGACTTTATTTCCCGGGAACCGGGCCAAACAAAGAGTTGTTTTGTAGCCTGCTGTGCCTGTTGGCCAAGATAGACTTTTACCAGATTGTGGCGGAAGAAGCGACTGATGGCGGCAACGATGGTGCGTCTTACTGGGAGGGGCAGGTGGTAATGCCCCTTGGTGAGGACCATGATCGTTTTCTGGCAATGATCCGGGACATCAAAGCCCATGCGGCTGATTTTTATGGCGGTTATCTTTCGGCTCTGTCGGCTGACTCTTTGATTGACCGGGATGAATCTTCTGTTTGGCAATTGGTCGCCAGTTTGCATGGGGAGAACAAGGAAGCAGATCAAGATCCGGCTCTGACCGAAAAACTCTGGCAGGCCCGTCTTGTTTTAAAACTGGCGGAGATTCTGGCGGCGGAACAGGCGGATATCAACAAGGGTTTAACGGATTTAAATCGGGCAGAGCAGGCGGTTTTCTACGCCATGAAGGGAGAACTCGACGACCGGGATGATTGCGATGAAGTTTTCCCGGCAAGTGGTCAGGAGATGGCTGGTGGTCAGGAAGGTGGCAAAATAAAGCATCTCCTGAAAGCATGGGGCGCTCTCTTTGTCATGGATAGCAGGAAACATTCTTTGCTGGTTACCGACAGCGAGGATGGTGCCGCAATCCTTTTTGATGCCTGGGAGGAGTTGTCTGGCAAGCGCCCGCAACTACTGGTCGGACTTGATCTGCCGGTTGCGGAATCTGTCGAGGCCATGGAAGCCGCCCGTGACGAATTGGCGGCGGCTCGAACGGCTGTCAGTAATGGCCTGCAAGATATTCTGGCGGGAGATGGGGTTGGTGGCGCGGCTAAACTCGAAACGGCGCTGGAGCTTTGGCAAGGCCAGATCGGGGCAAAGGAAGGCCGCAAGTGGCCGATTGACATCTACCTTTTGCCGGGACATTCTTTGCGGGAGGTTTGGGGCCGGATTAGCGGGATGGTCGTTGCTGACGATGGTGATGTTAACCAGACAAGTCTGATCGCAGTGTTGAGAACGGTACCATAAAGAGCATTAACAATGGTTCTTTAATGGCTGTACGCAAGGACTACCAAAAGGCTAAAAGCTCACCAGGCCCTGAATGGAGAGATGAGGCTCTGGTGAGCTTTTAAGATCATTTATAGGGGTTGATAGTTAATACCGGGCAAGGCGAGGTTTTGACCACCTTTTCGGCAACGCTGCCGAAAAGAACCTTTTCCAGGCCTTTATAGCCGTGGGTGCCCATGACGATCATTGCAATATCGTTTTTGGCGGCATATCCGGTGATTTCCTCGGCAACGTCACCCTTTAGGACCGTGGAGCTATGGGGCAGGTCGCTCTTGAGATTTTCAGCCAGAAAGCTCACCATCTTTTTCTCAGCCCCTTCGACCATCTCGTCCTCGAATTGACTGATCGGCATGTGGGGGACGAAAAACCCCGAGTAGTCTTCGAAGCTCTGGGCCACGAATACTATGGAGAGAGCAGCTTCAAATTTTTCGGCTACGTCGATAGCGCTTTGGAGTACTTTGGGAGAGTTTTCAGAAAAATCGATGGGGACCATGATTTTTTTGAATTCGGTCATTTTTTTCTCCTTTTTAATGTGGTTTTGTTTTCCTTTCCACCTATAAGCCTATCAAAAACAAAAACGGTTTGTCAAGAAATCGGCTGATAACTCTTTTGATGGCGTCGCAAAAAATCCCGATCTACGGCGTCGTAGCGCATTTTTGTTCGTTCGGCATACCATATGTATGGCCTTACTCACAAAAATACACTACTCCTTGTTTATCGAAATTTTCGCAGTCTTCGCTTAGCTGCTTAGCCATCCCGATGTTGCTATGCCCTTGAGGCCTTTTTACAAAATCATCTAGTTTGAGTGAACTACAACAGGATTTGCTTATATGAACGATAGGTCGGCTTTGGCTGAAATTAAAGAGGTGTTCGGCCCGGAAGGGATTCTGGCGCAGCAACTGCCCGGTTATGAATTTCGGCGCGGCCAGCTGCAATTAGCCGAGGCGGTGATGCGCAGTCTCATTGATCCGGAAGACGTGGCCTCGCCCATGTTGTTGGCGGCGGAGGCTGGCACCGGCATCGGCAAAACCCTGGCCTATCTGGTGCCGGCGGCCTTGTCCGGTCGTCGGGTAATTGTCTCCACCGGCACCCTTAATCTCCAGGACCAGATTCTCGAAAAAGAAATTCCCTTCATCAAAAAATATATTGTTAATGATCTTACCGCCCTCTGTGTCAAAGGCCGGCAGAATTATCTCTGTCTCTACCGTTGGTATCAAGTGGTTGCGGCGCCCCAGAAGAAATTCTTTGGTCTCGGCGGCGAGTTGGAGGCGATCGGTGACTGGTTGGCGGAGACCGCGACCGGCGATCGGGCCGAACTGGCCTGGTTGGCCGATGACTCGCCGCTGTGGGGGGCGATCAGCTCCACGGCCTCTCAATGCTTGGGCAGCGAATGTCCGGACTGGTCAAGTTGCTTTGTCACCAAATTACGCCGGGAGGCGGCCCGCTGCCGGTTGCTGATCGTCAATCATCACCTGTTCTTCTCCGATTTGGCCCTGCGGCGTTTTGGTAATGCCGA
>DAOVJK010000275.1 GCA_030673265.1 Pseudomonadota bacterium
ATAGATGAGAATTTTCTTAAAATGCCCATCGCCAACGCTGCGGCTGCGAATCGAACGGTCATTCTGCAAAGTCATGTGGACAATACGGCGCTCGGCCGGATTAAGGGCCGGGATACTCTTGGTCCGGCCTGACTCTCTGACCTCCTCAGCCAACTTCAAGGCTTTTGCTTCCAGATCCTGACGGCGCTGCTCCCGATAATCTCCGGCATCAAGCGAGAACATAACCTTACCATCAATTCTCCGACTGATGATCTTTCGCATCAGATACTGGATGCTGTCGAGGGTCTGCCCTTCTGGGCCGATGATTGCTTCATCGTGGTCTGCACCGATATGGGCATTAATCTTGTTCGCTTCGTTTGAAACTTCAACCGGGGCGGGAAAACCCATTAATTGTAAAATCTTCTCCAGGTCATCTTTAACCTGATCAAGATCGGCTTGGGAAATTTCTGCCGGAGCTTTTTCCGGGAAACGGCTTGTGTTGGAGGATCTAACAGGAGAACCTTTCTGGCGACGAGCGCCCTTGCCACTTCTAGGCGAAGTACCAGACGATCGCTGCCCTTTCTTTTTAAAAGAAACCTCAACACTGGCTTTTTTCTTGCCGAAAATGCCAAAAACCCCGGCCGACCCGGCAGCGATGACTTCGATATTGAGTTGATCCTGGGTCGTATTCAGGTCTTGACAGGCATTGGCAATGGCTTGGGAAACATCTGAGCCGGAGTAAATTTTTTCATCTGACATATTGAAATCCTCATGGTTATTGTCGGTCGTGCCGGAGTGCTATTAACGGTCCTTGTTGACGAAATGTTGCTGGGCCATCTGCAGCATATTGTTGACGAAAAAGTAAAGCACCAGTCCCGAGGCAAAATTGATGAACAGAAAGGTAAAGATCACCGGCATCAACATCATCATCTTGGCCATTTCCGGATTTGCGGCCGGGGTTGGCGTCATTTTCTGCTGGAGAAACATGGAGCCACCCATCAACAGGGTCAGGAGCGGCAGCCCCCCAACATAGGGGAGCTCAAAACCGAGGGAAATACGCTCCGGGGCGGACAGGTCGGTAATCCACAACATAAATGGTGCGTGCCGTAATTCAATGGCCTGCATCAAAACCCGATAGAGGGCAAAGAAAACCGGGATCTGCAGAACCATCGGCAAACAACCGCCCAACGGGTTGATCTTGTGAGTTTTGTACAACTGCATCTGCTCCTTGGCCATCCGTTCCTTATCGTCCCCGTACTTCTCACGAAGCTTGGTCAACTTTGGCTGCAGCTGCTGCATGTTCTTCATGGACTTCATGCCCTTCTGGGTGATCGGCCAGAACAACAATTTAATCAGGACCGTAACCAGAATGATGGCAACACCATAGTTGGGAATGAACTTGTGCACCAGATTAAGCAGGGCCAGCACCGGCCGGGCCACAAACCCGAACCAGCCGAAATTTATCGCCCGGGCAAAATCGTGCCCGGCAACCTTTAAGTCAGTCATTTTCTTGGGGCCGATATATACGGTGTAACGGTATTGCTTAACGCTCCCGGGCGTTATGACATCGGCCGAGCCGAACAGGACGCTACTAGCCCTTTCGCCATCGGCAGAAGAGAGCCGCACCGAGTGGCTGGCTGCGCCTTCTTTTTCCGGGGCAATCGCCATCATGAAATAGGTATCCTCGTAGGCAGTCCAGGATACGTCGCCGGTCAAGGTTTGGGGGCCATCTTCCTGTAAATCTTCAGCCTTAGCCTCTTCAATCGAATCATTGACGAGTACGGCCGGGCCGTTAAATAAAAACTGGGTATTCTTGGAATCAGCAGAGAAAGGCTGGCCGGTCAAACTCAAATAAGGAGAGCCCTGCAGAGCAGTGGCTGAGTTATTGGCGACATCAACAACCAGGTCGAGCAGGTAATTATCATCATGGAAGGTCATGGTGCGAGTAACAGTCAGACCGCCAGGCAGCTGGCCGACCATGGTCAACACCCCCTTACCATCCCTGCCGGTTACTACTTTTGTTCGGTCTGCGGCGAAATGGGGAATGGTCAAAATCGTCTCGGGATCGGCACCCCAGGAGAAGAACAGGGGCAGTTCCCGGCCGACACCGCCCTTGACTAACTCCTTGAGAGCGGAGTCAGCTTCGATGGCTTCCCGATAATCGTTGAGCCGAAAACTCTTGATGGTGCCGCCGTCCTCACCGAATGTCGCCGAGTAAAGTTTAGTTGCCACCTCGATATTCCGGGCTGGCCGAATTGGCTCCACAGCCACTGCCGGCACAACGGGCTGACTGACAACAGGTACTACCTCAGGGTAAGCTGTTGCGGGGACCGCAGCAGGTGTAACAGCCGGGGAGATTGTCTCTTGCACCGGTAAAGGCGCTGGCGGTTGTTGGGCAGGGAAAAAAAATTGGTAGCCGAACAGGACAGCCATTGACAGAAAAATGGCCAGAAATGCGTTTTTTGTTTCCATGTGATGTTTTTTCCTTACCAGCTTATTAGCCGGATCTTGCCAATATCGGCGCCAGTTTGTTTATGACGCTCTTTTTTAGCGATATAAATGTGGCAGATGTCAATTTTTTACGGGGTCGTAGCCACCCCGGTTGAACGGATGACAACGCAGTACACGATGAATTGCCAGATAGGAACCACGGATCAGACCGTGAATGGTAATAGCATCGATTGCGTATTGGGAACAGGTGGGAGTAAAACGGCAACTTGGCGGAATAATCGGTGAGATTGCCAGCTGGTAAAACCTGATCAACCAAATACAGCTGAGTTGAGCCGCTCGTCGGATCAGGCGAAACTTATGCCCCCCGCAAGGGAGGGTTGAACAGAACCCTTGCTGGCTAAAGACTTTCTTAACGATCATTATCGAAGTTCCCGATGCACAACAGGATGCCTCACCATAGATAAAACATCTCTGTCGCCATTTGACATTTTTGCAGGTTGGGATTTGTAGCGATCAAGGGCCGGTGTTAGCGTGAGGTGCACAGAATAATCAGCGACAATCAAGAGCGACGTTCTTCTTTTTTACCGCTAACCATCCGGTCGACAAGATATCTTATCTCGGCAGGACTGTCCGGAGTGAATCCGTCGCGCACGGCAAAAACAATATCTGAAGCCGGTGTAATGAAAGTACGATTCAACCGAAAAAACTCCCGGATAATCCTTTTAATCCTGTTTCTTTTAACAGCCCTTTTCACCCCGTGAACACTGATTCCCAGTCTGCTCTCTTCGTTGCCGTTTGGTGTATAGATGATGGTTAATCGGTCGCCCCTTATTCTTCGGCCACTGTTATAGACGTTTCTATACTCCCTGGGTTTTCTCAGCAAGCTGGATTTGGGGAGTGACAGCGGCTTCATTTGGGCGTTTAGCCGAGAGCCCCCAAAGGGGGCCGCGCGACGGACGACAACCGTTCTGCTATTAAACTGCCAGACGCTGCCGGCCCTTGGCCCGACGACGATTGATCACGGCCTGTCCGGCCTTGGTCTTCATTCTATGTCTGAAACCGTGGGTGCGATGACGCTTAACATTGCTAGGCTGAAAAGTTCTTTTGCTCATGGTCCTTCCTTAATTAATTACCCGTAAATTCCTGTTAGCAACGGCCCGGATAAAGTCTGCCAGATGCCTGGCCCATTGCCTGTTTTGCCGAGGTGAAAGAAAACCCAGTAATCCCGGCCACCAAAACGGAACAACATACCTAGTTGGCAATCTTATGTCAAATAAAAACGGAGATGCCCAAAAGGAGGTTAAGGGGTTGATCGGAGGAGAAATTTCAGGAGTTTGGGAGCTTACCCCTGATCACTGTCGAGATCAAATAATTCTCTGATAAGGGCCAGCTTCTCGCCTTTGTCGCCAGGATGGTCCGCCTTCATGTAGTTTATCGGGTCATGCAGAAACTTATTGGCAATGGACCCGGCCATCCTCTCGATGGATTTCTGGGCCTTGGGTGAGAGATCTTTGATGTTGCCGAGGGTGCGCTCAATCTCTGTTTTGCAGATGGCGTCCGCTTTCTTCCGGAGAGCGATAATTGAGGGCGTGACCTCCATGCCCTCCAGCCATTGGCCGAACTTCATGGTTTCCTCGGTCACTATTCGTTCGCCGCGACCGGCTTCTTTATCTCTTTCGGTCTTGTTGATATCAACGACATGGGTCAGGTCATCGATATCATAAAGGTAGACATTATCCAGTTTATTCAACTTTTCATCGAGATCGCGCGGCACGGCGATATCGATGAGAAAC
>DAOVJK010000288.1 GCA_030673265.1 Pseudomonadota bacterium
AGGGCATTGTGGGCAGTGAAAACAGGAAGACCGAATTCCTTGCTCAGTGCGTCCAGAGTGTAGGCGCCATGGATATTGCTGTGGTCGTAATAATGCCCATGTTTTGCTTCATTGTAAGCCATTGCCAGTCGCATGGTGTCAAGATATGGGGTATTTATTGTGCCGCCGAGCAGATTTCTAGAGGCGGCGTTGAAGAATTCCAGATCAAGACGGAGGTAGTGGCCGATGTGGATTGCGTCGCCGCAGAATTCCAGAAATCTGGGTAGGATGTCTTTGAGCTTTTCCGCTTTATTCAATTCCTGGGGGGTAATTCGATGGACCAGAGTACTTGGGGTATGGAACTGTCCCTCCGGTTTGACCAGGGCGTAAAGCGTCTCATCGCATTGTATCTGAAGATTGCGGATCTTGACCGCGCCAATGGCGACGATTTCATCTTTCTTTGCATCAAGGCCGGTTAGTTCAGTATCAAATACCACCATCTCGTATTCGTGCAGGGGCAGGTTGCCATCGAATGTCAGGAAGGCCTGCTTGTTGCGGGAAATCAGGGGGTGGATCTCCCCAGTATCTTTTTTGAAAAAGTCGAACAGGTTGGCTATACCCATGCTGATCCTCGGGAGTTGGTTAGTTTGCAATGGATTAGCGGCTTCAGTCAATGCTGAGATAAGTTTTGCTTACCTTCTTAAGGTTTGTCCGGTTACTTATCATTGGTCTGTCAAATGAAAATCCTTGTGAAGAAATTCTTGCAACCGGCCGATAACCAGAAAGGCTTCTTTCAGGGTCTGGCGTTCAAGGTCGGTGAGATCTTTAGGGTTGATACGGTTATCCGGGTCTTGGTCTGTTTCCAGCATCTGCAGCTGGTGAATAAGGCGCAGGTGCGTCATAAACTCGTAAGCTTCGATGATCTCGTTACATAGACCTGATGGCAGATACTGGTTCTCTCGTAGTAGGTTGAGGCGGGCCAGGGTATTGGTTTCGGTGATGCCATATTTAAGGGACATCAGGCGGGCAAAATCGACAATGAAGACCAGACCTTTGGTTTTCAGGTCGAAGGTGTTTTTGTGCTCGCCGTCTTTTTCGACAATGAAGTTTTTAAAGAAAGTCAGTGGTGGACGAGAGGCCAGAGAGCTTTTAGCCATCCACAGTAGAAACAGGTCGGACTTTCTGGCAGTTTCGGCTATCTCTGCTCTCAACTCCTCAACCAGATCTGCGGCGCCGAAGCCTGTCTTTAAATCGAAGAAGATCAGCGAATTCAAGACGCTTTCCGGGGTGGGCGTGCGGCACCATTTCTGGAAATAACCTTTCCATACTGACAGGGGTTGGCGCCATTTGGGGTTGGTGGCCATGATTTCGCCTGGACAAAGGGGATAGCCGCATTTGACTAAATGCTGGATGGTACTGTCGGCAAACGCCTTGAAATAAAGCTCAGCCTGCTCCTTCAGGGCGTCGTCTTTGGTGTCGGCATAGATAATGGCATTGTCCTGATCGGTCTTAAAGGTCTGTTCGCGTCGTCCTTCACTGCCCATCAGCAGCCAGACCCACGGCAACGGTGCTTCGCCGAATTTTTCAAGTTGCAGCGAGAGCAGACGATCCAGGACGTGGTCATTTAAAACCGCGATCATTCTGGTGATATTGTTGGCTTTGGCCCCTTCTTCGATCAGGGAGCGCACGACCTGGGGGATTTTTTTGGCCAGAGGGTATAATCCTTCTATATTGCGCTGGGCCAGAATCTCGCGGAACAGGTAGAGGGGGGAGGTGCCCTGGGTCACCATGATGTCGTGGGTCGTGATCATCCGGATTATCTTGCCGTTTTGCTCGATGGCCAGATGATGTATCCGGTTTTTAATCATCTTCAGCAGGGCATCGAAACAGACGGCCTGACTTGAAATGGTCTGAACCGGTGAAGCCATGATCTTTGAAACCTTGATATTGACGTCAATGCCCTTGGCCACCACCTTACTACGAATGTCCTTGTCGGTGACGATGCCGATAATCTCATTTTCGTTATCGGTTAGCAGGAGAGAGCCGATCGCATTATCGGACATGATAGCGGCAGCCTCCTGCACCGTGGAACTGCTTGGCGCGTGAAAAAGTTTGCCCTTGGCGATGTCGCCAACCTGGGAGCTGAAGAGGTAGAGGGCGCTCTCTGTTCTCGGGATCATCTTCTGCTGGCGAACCTGAGAGTAGACCATCCCTGCCATTTTCGCGGACATGGTGCGGAGGTAATATTGGGAAACTGCGGGGTTTGATTCGAGCAGGTTTAAAAATGCCTGTTTATCAAACAGAAAACAGAATGTATCATCGATGGTTTCGATATTAAGGTTGGCCTTGGTTCCCTGGATTATCGGCAGGGCACCGAAGTATTCTCCCTTGCCCCGGTAATCCTTTAGGGAAATTTCGTTATCAGCTTCGCTTCGGTAGCTTTTAACTCCTCCCTGTTGAATAACGTAAAAGTGGGACACCTCGCTTTCATCCTGACGAAAAATCAAGGTGCCCTTCGGGAAAAAATCAATGGTGCATTTTCTGGAGAGCTTGATCAGGTCGGCCCGATCAAGGTCCTTAAAGGGCAGAATCCCGGCCAGGAAATCAAGGGCCACGTTGGCCGGGACTGAGTTAACGTCATCGTTAGTCATCTGCTGCCTTTGGGGGAAGTTTGATAAGTTCTTTTTTAGGGAACATCCGCAGGTATAGAAAACCCGATAGAAACAACATTATCCCCAGCAGTGATATTTCGATAAATCTGTGGTTTTCCGGTTGAAATACCGAGAGAAACGAAAGGACAAACAGGTATTGATAGCCGGTGCGTTGAAAGCGCAGGATCTTCTTTAAAACATAGATGTTGATAATCGGCACAACCAGGGCCAGGAAGAAGTAAAGATTTACCTGGCCTATGCCGATCGTCGCAAACAACTTGAGCCCGGTCATGATCACCAGCATTGCAGCTAAGGGCAGATTCAACAGCAAAAAAGTTTGCCGATTTTCTAAGGTGGGCAGGTCATTCAGCAGAAAAACCAGTTCTTTGTGGTTCTCCGAGCCCTTAAGACTTTGCCAGAGCTGGTTCTTTTTTTTACCTTCCCGCAATAAACCGTCAATCTTTTCTCTAAGTTTCTTTGCCATTGTCTTCTCCAGCCACACTCAAACTTCTGTTCATTTCAGTAATTATCAAGGCACTGATTTTTTTTGTTTTTACTAGCTTAGAATGGATTGTTCGTTACCAGGTGAAGCATTATGTAAACATCATACTGTGCCTATCGAGCGTTTCGCAATCGGGCATCTCGACGGGTGAATTATGCGGGCTAAGCAGATCCTGCGATCTTTATAAAACATGAAAATCAGATTAAGCTCCATTGTTATTTGCAGTTTATCGAGATTTGTGGCTTTTTCTACTAGGTCGTAGTTCTTTTCAAGAAACTTCGTTCTGCGAAGAGCTACGTTGAGTCCTGGTTGGCGGTGAATTGATATATAAAATATCTTGTGACAGACGATGGGACCTTTGCCTGGTGATTGTTGTGGGTAAAGGGTTATGTATAGACGATTAAGTTTTTGCTTATTATTAAGTGTAATCCGTTGAAATTGGATTTTTCAGCAAGAATCTGCCTGTTTTCCGGTGAGTTATTCCGTGGCAGTTGCTAGCTTTTTTTGGGGGGGGAATATCTTGAAAATAAAGGGGCTAATTATTCTTGTGGTCTGGTTGTTCTGCGTTGCTCCTGGTTCCGTTTGTGCCGCTTCCGGCTGCTGTATAGCCGGCGAGGGTGGTAACCTCGAGATCAGTCAGGATGATCTGGGCGGGGTCGGTCTGGCAGAAGCGATTGGTGTCAGTCTCCGATTCCTGCAACGGCAGCCGGCTTCCCGGGTTTATCGGTTTTGCGATCGGGAGTATGGGGCCGAGGAACTGGCCGCAAGTTTGACTGATTTCCTGGTTTTTTCCGGGCAAGAGTTTCAGGCCGGTGAGTTTGAGAAACAGTTCAAGGAGCG
>DAOVJK010000333.1 GCA_030673265.1 Pseudomonadota bacterium
CTCAAACAGTTCTCAGACTACCTGACCACCCTGCCAGGAGCGCAAAAGGTTCAATACGGTCAGAGTTGGGTAGAACGTTTCGGCTATTTCACAGAACTATTAAAAACCATTGTCGTTCTAAGTGGCGTCTTGTTGATCATGGCAACTGTATTCATGGTCTCCTCCACCGTAAGACTAACCGTGGTCGCCAAAGAGGCCGAACTGGAAGTTTTACGGCTGGTCGGCGCCAACAATAGCTATATTCAGACCCCTTTGCTCATCGAAGGGCTACTGCAGGGTATTATCGGCTCCGGTTGTGGAATACTCCTGCTATACCTGATCTTCCGGTGGACCATAGCTCACCTCAGTGGCCCGGGCTTGCTGAACCTGCTCGACTTTTCATTTTTCCAGCCAGAGACATCAGCTATTATTGCCGGAACCTCCATCTTGTTATGTGCCGGTGGTAGCTTGATCTCAATTCGAAAACATATGCGAATCTGAGCTACTGTTTAATATGAACAAACACTTTTTCCTGAGCATAGCAGCTTTTGCCCTGATCGCTTTTTCCGGCCTAACCGTTAGTCCAGCGACTGCCGCAAAACAGGCAAACATCGCCAAGAAAATCAAACGCCAACAACATAAAATTCAGCGGGTCCAGCAGGAGATAGAAGAACACAAAGAACTGGTCCGCCATTCCAAAGTTAAAGAAACAAGCCTGTTCGACCAACTAGAGGAAATCGACCAGTCCATCAAAGACGGCAAGATCAAGCTGGCCAAGTTTAAAGATAAGATTGCGCTGCAGGAAAAGCTGATCAAACAAAAAGGCGATGAACTGGCTCAAAAGAACCTCGAGAAAGACGCTGTCAAAGAACATGTCAAAAAAAGACTATCCGCCTTTTACAGAATGGGCGACATAGGCGTCATGAATGCAACTTTTTCAGCCGGCAACCTGCCGGAACTCCTGAATTTCGATGAATACTTTAAAGCCCTGGTTAAATATGACCGGAAAGAGATAAGCAATTACCGGCTGAAAATAGAAACCCTTACCGACATTAAAAACATCCTCGAAGAAGAGCAGCTTGAACTCCAGAAAGTCATCTCCATCATCAAGCAGCAGGAAAACAATCTAAAAACCGTTCGAAAAGAGCGTGTGCGACTGCTGGCCAGGGTCAATACCGAAAAAAAACTCTACCGGCGAGCCATTGAGGAGATGGAAGCTGCGTCAACCACTCTCACTGAAACCCTGGCCGATTTAAGAGAGAAACTCGTTAGCAGCCAGAAGTCCCAAAAGCATTTATACTCCTCACCAAAAAAGAGACGGCCTGGCTCTTATCAAGGCTTTCCCACAATGAAGGGCAGACTTATCCCGCCAGTTCGCGGTTCGGTAACAACCTATTTCGGCAAAAACAAACAAGGCAAATTCGGGATCACCACCCATGCCGACGGCATCGATATCAAAACCGTGGCCGGCAATGAAATTAGAGCAATCTACAACGGCAAGGTGGTTTACGCCGGTCTCTTGAGAGGCTACGGTAACCTGATCATTATTGATCACGGTCATCAATATTACAGCCTGACCTCCAGAGCGGCCGAATTATACAAAAAGGAAGGAGATACCGTTAGCACCGGCGAAGTAATAGGGATCATGACCGAAAGCGGCGGACTGCTTGGCGAAGGTCTGCATTTTGAGATAAGACACGGTACCGAACCGCTGAATCCGTTGCATTGGGTTAAGAAAAGGCTACTCAAGATCAACTCCACCCACGCTGCCATCCAACCGGGCAGAAAACCCTCCAAGAATAATTGATTGTCCCCGGGCCGGCAAAATGCTAAAGTGCCATCGGATTAGCTATCCGTTTGCAAAAAGCATCTGCCATTTTAACAACTCCGCAAACAAGTAAAACCAGACACTCCTTAACTTGAATACTTTTACATTAACGGGATTATTGCAATGCAAAGAAAGAAGATGTCACTCCTCAGAAAAACATTATTAATCGCCCTTCTCATCGCGCCTGTTCTCACCGTATCTTTATGGTCCAATGGTACCGGAGCCCTTGCCAAACCACATGATACATACAAGAGCCTTGAGGTCTTCTCGAATGTCTTAAGTCTTATTCAAAAGAATTATGTCGAAAATGTTGATGCGACTGAGGTTCTCCAAGGAGCTATCCGGGGAATGCTGTCTTCGCTGGATCCTCACTCATCCTACCTGAAGCCCGATGACTTCAAAGATCTCAAGATGGAAACAAAGGGTAGTTTTACCGGCATCGGCATCGAGATAACGATCCGGGATTCGACCCTCACCGTCGTTTCGCCAATTGAAGGTACTCCGGGTGATCGGGCCGGCCTTAAAGCCGGGGACAAGATAGTCAAAATCGAAAACGAGTTGACCAAGGACATGACCCTGATGGAAGCCGTCAAGAAAATGCGCGGCCCTAAAGGGACTACCGTCAATATCTCAGTATACCGCGAGGGCTGGACCGAACTGAAAGAGCATACCATCATCAGAGACGTAATCCCGCTCTTAAGTGTCAGATCAAAGGTTTTGGAACCGGGCTATGTTTACATTCGCATATCAAATTTCCAGTCCAAAACCACCAAGGATTTCAAGAAAGCTCTCAAAGAACTTTCCAGTAAAGGCAGAATTTCCGGCTTAATAATTGACCTGCGCAACAACCCCGGCGGCCTCCTCGCCCAATCCGTCAAGATTTCCGACATCTTCATCGACGAGGGAATACTCGTTTCCACCAAGGGTAGAATCAAAGAGCAGAATACCACCTACAATGCCCGCTCGAGCCGTAAAAAATACGACTTCCCAATGGTGGTAATAGTTAATGAAGGTAGTGCCAGCGCATCCGAAATTGTCGCAGGCGCGCTTCAAGACCACAAGAAAGCCCTTATCGTCGGAACCCAAACTTTCGGCAAGGGCTCGGTCCAGACCATTATCCCCATGAGCAACGGTGCCGGTCTGCGTCTAACCACCGCACGTTACTACACTCCGAGTGGCCGTTCCATCCAAGCCAAAGGCATCGAGCCGGACATTATCATTGAAAAAATCCAGCCGTCAACCGAGGATGAAGACAAGAAGAAGAA
>DAOVJK010000283.1 GCA_030673265.1 Pseudomonadota bacterium
GCCCCCACCACCAGATCAGCACTCATTATCTCACGCTTTATATTTTCGGGATTGGCTACCATAGTTGCCAGCCGCCCGCCCAATTCCTCTTGCCTTCGGGCCAGCTTCTGACGATTACGCCCCATCATTACCACCCGGGCTCCCATACCTAAAGCAATTTCGGCCGCATTCGTGCCGACGGTGCCACTGCCTAAAACCACCACTTTGCCCGGTTCCGCCCCGGATACGCCGCCTAAAAGAATCCCGCGCCCGCCGCTCTGTTTCTCCAGGAAATGAGCTCCCACCTGCGGGGCCAGCCGCCCCGCCACCTCACTCATCGGGGCCAGCAGCGGCAAACTACCGTCTGCCTCCTCCACGGTTTCATAAGCAATGGCCGTTAGCCCGCTGGCCATTAGAGCCTCGGTCAGTTCCACCAATGGCGCCAGATGCAGAAAGGTAAACAGCACCAGATCTTCACGTAAAAACTGATACTCCCGGGGCAACGGCTCCTTAACCTTGACAACCATCTCAGCCTGTTGCCAGACCGAGGCCGGATCAGCTAAAATTTCAGCACCTGCCTCAATAAAATCAGCATCTTTGATGCCGCTTCCGAGACCGGCGCCCTGTTCAATCAGAATCCTATGCCCGGCGGCGGTCAGCGCCCTCACCCCAGCCGGAACCAACGCCACCCGATTCTCCTGTTCCTTAATTTCCTTTGGCACCCCGATAATCATCTTTTCCGGCCCCTTCTCCTCTATTCCTCACCAAGAATCCCTGCTTTTGTAAAATTCTACCACCAACCGACCACTGCCAGAAAGAAAAAGGATTCCACTTAAGCATTATTGCCGAGATAAAAGCCCCCGATTAACGGGTTTGCCGGTAACATTGCCGACATGGAATAGCGAATTTCATTATAATTTTTTTCTATGATGACCATCACCTTTCCGCCTTATGGTTGGCGGGCCGCTGATTTATTTCCCCGTTGCCCCGAAGGGAGAACTCTTGCCGGAATTGCCTCTAAATAAAAGACCGGATCTCTCCCTTCGGTCGAGATGACACGTGTGGAGCGAGATGGCTGGTACCGAGGATATATCAATTCAACCTCAGGATAACCGGCCTCCCAAAAGGTAATCCGCAAGGCGGACGAGTTCGAGGACGAGGCCTATCAGGTTTTGCTAATCACCCAAGGCGAGGGGGTAGAAGAAACCGACCTGACCCTGCTCGGCTTAATAGCCATCATGGACCTGCCACGCAATGAGATATATGAGGCCATCGCCACCTGTCGGGCTGCCTGCATGACCATGATAATCCCCGGTGACAATCCCCGCACCGCGGCGGCCATTGCCCACCAGAACGGCATGACCTATGACCGGGTGCTGACCGATCCGAACTGGCAGGCATCAGTGATAAGGAACTGGAAGAGATCCTGAAAAGCGATGCGGCGCTCTTTGCCGGGATGACCCGTGCCCAGAAGATCAGGATCGCTACGGCCCTGCATAATAACGTCGAAGTGTAGCCATGAGGTTGACTGGTTTTCAAGTCAGGATTTGTAAGGAATAGGTTGGGGGGGTAATTAAGGGGCGCTATGCCTGAGATTTTCCGCGTAACGGTCCAGCTCATGGCGGTTACCTTGATTTTATCATCTCCTTCTTACGCCCAATAAATTTGAAATTACCCAGCTAATCTTTTACAGTACGATTCTGTTGCATTCATGAATTATAACCAGGAAATTACTTGTACGAAAGTAAATTACAAGGGAATATCGATGACTAAGCGCAATCAACCCTGCCCATGCGGCAGTAATATTAAATATAAAAAGTGTTGCGGAAACTCTCAAACAAATAAAACCTCATCTTCAGCCAATGCCTATCAACAACTGAAAACTGTAAACCGAAATGATAATTTTAATATCAAAGAACATAACAATAAAGAGAATCTTGGTTTGGGAAAAAATCACACCAAACCGAAATCTGCCCAAGAACATTACAATCTCGGATGCACCTATGTTGAACGGAATATGCTGGAAGATGCTGTTGAATGTTTCCAAAAAGCCATTTCTCTGCAACCAGCCGCAGAAGTATTTTACAACCTTGCCGTTATCCAGGAACGACTTGGAAATTTAGCAGGTGCTATTGATAGTCTTCAGGAGGCTCTGCTCTTAGGCCCAGATTTTAAGATAGTCCATTTACCACTAGGATATTTGTTCCTGAAAACAGGTGATTTCCAGCAAGCTATTAACAGTTACAACAAGGCACTTTCTTACGATCACAACAATGCTGAAGCATATAACAATCTAGGTGTTGCTCTAAATGAAATAGATATGCCAGAGGAAGCCGCAGCAAATTTCAAGAAAGCTCTACAACTAAAGACTGATTATGACGAAGCCTTTGTGAATCTTGGTAATATACGTACACATCAAAGGAGATATGAGGAGGCGGTCGAATGTTTTCAGAGAGTATTGTCTGAAAACCCGGAACACGCAGAGGCACTTAATGGTTTAGGTAACGTCCATAAAGATAAAGGGGATTTTGAAGAGGCTTTAACCGCTTTCCGAAAAGCTGTAACATTAAATCCTTATTGTGCAAGTTGTCATTTTATGATGACATCACTTCGAAAATATTCTGGTGATGAAAAACATATTGCTGAGATGGAAAACCTTTTCGCCAAGAAAGAACTAGATAAAAAGCAACGAATGTACTTGGCCTTCGGGCTGGCGAAAGCTTATGAGGATTCAGGTGGGCACGAGAGGGCGTTTGATTGCTTAGTGGAAGGGAACAAGTTGAAGAGGGATACTTTGAACTATTCCGCCGAGGAAACTAAAAAAGTATTTGGACATATCAAGGAGGTTTTCAATAAATCATTTGTATCTACAGATGCAAATATAGGTATTCCCGATAACAACCCAATATTTATTCTTGGTATGCCGCGATCAGGAACAAGCTTGGTAGAACAGATTCTGGCAAGCCACTCAAGCGTTTACGGGGCAGGGGAACTCACATATATAATTCAAATCATCAACCATGCATGCAAATCCAACAACATAGATGAAATCCTGAAACATATAGATGGAAACCGCGAAACCACAGCCTCGCTGTTAGGAAATGAATATATAGAAAAAACACGTAAACTCAATGCGCCAGCCAAACATATTACAGATAAAATGCCGCATAACTTTTTGTGGTTAGGCCTGATTCACTTGGCTTTGCCAAATGCTAAGATTATAAATTGCAAAAGAGACCCTATGGATAACTGCCTATCCATTTTCAAGAATCTTTTCTCGGGTGGTGCTATGAAATATGGCTATGACTTGCATGAATTAAGCAATTACTATCTTCTCTATAAAGATTTAATGCATCACTGGCATGATATTTTCCCACCAGAGACCATTTATGATGTTTGCTATGAAAAAATAGTTCGTGACCAAGAAATTGAAACCCGTAAATTATTACAATACTGCGAATTACCATGGGAAGATAATTGTTTGTCTTTTCATAAAACATCAAGAATAGTGGCCACAGCCAGTGCGGCACAAGTTCGCAAACCTATCTACAAGGATTCTGTCCAACTGTGGAGAAAATATGAAAAACAGTTAGAGCCGTTACATAGAATATTGTCCGGCAAATCATAGATTGCATGTTCGATCTTTCCTCTAAAAAGTGCCCACCTAATTAAAGGCGCCAGTTCAAATTCCTATGGAGCCTGGGTAATTGGACGGCCCTTGTTTTCGTGGACACCTCAAAAAATCTGTTTCTAAAATTGAAGATGCATGGAATAGGGTTTTATCAATTGTGCGCCATGCAAAGTCCCCAGAGGGAGAGTAAGGAAAGATCTTGCATCCCACCTGACTTCCAGACAACTTCACGCAATTGTTGACAAATCCCTATTCCATAAAACTTTGGGAATAAACCATGACAACCCGGGAGTGCTGCACGGTTTATGAGTTTTGCCTCTTTTACTCAACGAATTTTAAAAAGGCCGAGGCCACAACTAACCATGGCTAATTTGGTTCCTTTTTGAATCAGGCCCGACAAAGAAAATCAAACCGGCAGAATATGAATCTCTTTCCTGATCGGATAAGTCCCCTTCAGGAGCAAGCCCTTGCGGCCATCAATGCTGACCTCATCACCAAACTTGATTTCCTGGCCACCAATCTCAGCCCGCTCTTCACTCTCGTAGAC
>DAOVJK010000222.1 GCA_030673265.1 Pseudomonadota bacterium
CACTGGTTGAACTTCTGGCTTCAAGAATTGAGAAAAACAAGTTTATGCCTGGCGACAAGCACTGGCTTAAACTGACAGATAGCCCGCTGGAATGGTTCCACGACCTCGGCGAAGAAAGACTATGGCAAGACGCGCAAACCGGTAAGCAAGGGGTACGCCTGACCAAGCGCGAAATGATCATGCTCTCCACCCTGATCCCGAATCTTGAGCTTAAAAAAACCACCAAGGGCAGCAACCTGCTGCAACAGCTGCTCGATACCGACCACTGGGACGAGAGTGCCCAGATCAAAGGACTCCCAGGCCACCTTCGCGACTATCAGCTGCACGGGATTTCCTGGCTTTACCACCTCTACTGTAACCAGCTGGCCGGCATCCTGGCTGATGACATGGGTCTTGGCAAAACCCATCAGGCCCTCGGTTTGATGAACGCCATCCTCAACATCGGTAAAACCAAAACCGGCAAATTCCTGATTGTCTGCCCCGCGACTGTGGTTCCCCACTGGGCGGAAAAGATCGATGAGTTCTTCCCGGAACTGTCTCATTATGTCTATCACGGCAGCCGCCGGGATCTGGACAAGGCCAATGGCCACAATATATTTATCACCACCTACGGGATAATCCGCCGGGATACCAAGACCTTGTCCAAGCTTGACTTCGAAGTGATTATTTTCGATGAGATTCAGAATCTCAAAAACAGGCGCACGGATGTCTACAAGACGGCCGCCCAGTTGAAAGGCAAGGTAATCATCGGCATGACCGGCACCCCCCTGGAAAATTCGGCCTACGACCTGAAGTCAATATTCGATATCTGTCTGCCCGGCTATCTGGGCAACAACCGGGATTTCAAGGCCAGATATATCGACCCCCTTGAGACAGAAGACAGCAACTCCGCCCGAGAATCCCTGGCCCGCCTGATCAATCCATTCATGCTCCGCCGAACCCGGGAACAGGTCCTCAAGGAATTGCCCGAGATAATCGAAGATATCAGAACCTGTGAACTGAGTGACGACCAGATCAGTCTTTACCGGGAACTGACCAGCGGCAGGGTCAGGACTATTATGCAGATGTTCTCGGCAGAGCAGGCCGACAGCCGCCTCCCCTACATGGAGCTCCTGGCGGTAATCAACTATCTTAAACAGATCTGCGACCACCCGTGTCTTATCAAGAAATGCACGGACCCGACCAACTTCAAGAGTGGCAAATGGGACCTTTTTGTGGAGCTGCTCAACGAATGTCTGGGAGCGGGCATGAAGGTTGTGGTGTTCAGCCACTACACCAGCATGCTGGACTTAATCGAAACGCACCTGACCAACAGCAACATCTCTTTTTGCGGGTTACGGGGCAATATGTCCATGGGCCGTAGACAGCAGATGATCCAAAAATTTAACACCGATGATTCATGCCAGGTATTTTCAGCCAGTCTGCTGGCCGGTGGGGTCGGCGTGGATCTGACTGCCGCCCAGGCGGTAATCCATTACGACCGCTGGTGGAATGCGGCCCGCGAGGACCAGGCCACAGCCCGGGTCCATCGAATGGGCCAGAAAAACGTGGTCCAGGTCTTCAAGATGGTTACCGTCGGAACCCTGGAAGAAAAGATCAACCAGATGATTATCCGCAAGCGAGCTCTGGCCAATCATCTGGTCAGGCAGGATGATGCCGCTATCATCAAAAGATTGAGCCGCCAGGAGCTGATTGATCTCCTGGCGGAGCCTTCGGCCCCCACCCCTCTTGACAACATCCCGATTTAGCTTGTTTTTTGTAGTTTATCTCCATAATATTAAGGAGGTTAAAGAGGGAAGTTGTGCTGAAGGGATAAGATCTAAAATTGAAGATCGATCCGACGTGCATGGAGCTTTAAGAAGCGTTACATAAATATAGCCCTTAAATATTGAGCACCACCCCTTCAACCTATTCATATTCAGCAAAAATCACGGGAGATCCAGAACAAAATGCCTCTCCACACCTGCGTCAGCCCGGAAGGCCGCTTCGTCTTCGGAATTCATAAACCATCCTTCAGTGTTGCGAACCAACGGGAGAACGACTTCGTCGAACCCCTCGGCCAAAACAAAGCAAGTCTCCGGATTGACAACCGGAGAAATTTCCCGTCCAAGCGGGTTGACGCTGCAGAGGCAAGCTGGATCTTCGAGATTGCCAACCCTTTTTCCTTTCGCGGCACGACCTTCATCAAAAAAGACTGGGCCGACAAACGGGCCGCCGAGCCCGCCTCCATAAAACTGCCGCCCCGGCCGGAAGTCTCACTCTCCGATAGTCTAAGCAAAATCAATGGCACTAACAACTCAATAAAACTTGATCAGGCCTTCCGCGAGCTACCAAAACCAGTCTTGCTAGCCCTGGCTACCACCTCTACCGACCCAAACGACCTGGTGCGACTGGCCAGGATGTCTTGCCCATTCGTAGCTGACCAAAACGGCGACCCGACCGGCCTTCTTTACAAATCGAGCCCTGACGGCCAGCCTGGACCGATTATCCATGACCCCCCACTTTTCGAGGCCGTGGTCAATAATCCCTGCCTGCCCGACCGCTACAAGACAATCATGGTTCTCAGGCCCGGGGCCCAAGGCGGCAGCGAGATCGTCGGTGAAGCGCAATCACCAGACCATTCAAGCCATGTTTTCGAATACCTGCGTCGCAACAGCTATATAGCCGGGGGCCACTACGCCGCCAACATGGCTGATGATGCGGTGAGATACTCGGTCAACGATCTGAGCAGAGAAGACATGACCGGCCTGCGCCACCTCTATTACCAAAGAACATTCCTCCGCATGGCCGAGCAGCTTGACCTTGAAACCCCGCCAGCGCGGCAGACCTTGACCGGGCCGGAACTCGAAGAACTACGCATCTTGATCTTCAACAAACTCAAAGAAGATTCGGTGCCCCCCCTGCAATTCAATGCTACTCTCTGGGGCTGGAATTACGGATTCGATTTCGCCCCAACCCTTTACCGCCTCCACGCCTCCCATCAACAGATCCATCAGCAGTTCGCCATGCTGCCCGACAAGATAGCAGACGGCGAGGGTGGCTACCGACCCGCTTACGGATGCGGCGATCTGGTGGCGGATTGCGCCGAACGTTTCCGGCAGGAAACCGGGCGGGATTTTTTCGCCTCCTACTTGGCGGCAATCCGGACCAACACCAGAACCGATGGCGGAGTTACCGGCCCGGCCAATCTGGTTATTCATCAGGATGACAACGTCATTCTCTTTGTTCCCAAGGCGCAAACCTCTCAATGGGAAGTACAGCTGATCTGCCTTAAGCAGGTCGGCAACATTGTTGAAGCGGATCTGGCAACCCGCGCATCTCTTGATTTGGCCATGCTGGTGGCAATGAAAACACTTGGCGCTCTCGGGGTAAGGATGGTGACCACCATCGAGTTTCCCAAACGGATTGATTCAGCCGACCGGGACCAACGGTTGCTCTATTCCTTCCTGCCAAAACTGCCCGAATCACCAGGTGCCTTCAGCGAGGCCCAACTGCGCTGGATTAACGGCCATTACCCGGAAGATTTTGCCGAGGCCTGCCGCCAAGCCCAGAGTAGGATAAAATACTAATGGAAATCCTTAACCACCCACGCCTGCAAAAATACGCCCGAACCTGTCCCGCCGGATGTGTAATTATGACCGAGGGAGACCAGGCCGATTCACTCTACATCCTGATCGCAGGGCGCCTTGATGTCATCAAGGGCGGCAAAAAAATCCATGAAATAAATGCGCCCGGCTCTTTCTTCGGAGAACTGTCATTCCTGCTCGACACCGTCAGAATCGCCTCAGTAATTGCCGCCACCGAAGAGACCAGCTATCTCTGTTTGCCTAATGCCGAGGTTAACTGGATCTGGCAGGAATTCCCCGAATTCGCCCGGCAACTAGCCCGAAACCTGGCCAAACGCCTTTATGAAACAACCAACGTGGCCCAAGGCTTCCGGGAATTCTGCGATCAGATGCCCGATGCGGTTATCATGACCAATGCTAACTATACGGTGTTGTCGTGGAACCGGGCCGCTGAAAAACTGTATGGCCACCCTTGGTCACAAATGCGCGGCAAATCGATTGAGGACATCTATGACAATCAGGCCGCCTTCAAACAGTTTATGGCAGAACTGATTTCCACCGAAGCCATCCGGGAAAAGACTCTCAAAATAAACCATCCCGACAAGGAGTGGTTTTTTGTCTCCACCAGTACCACCATTCTCAAGGACCCCAACGATAATATCCAAGGATATCTCTTTCTGGGCCGTGATGCGACTTCCCTGCAAAGGCTTGAGAAAAAACAACGGCAAGTCAGAAAATGGCTACTGCCACTATTACTTAGCCTGACCCTGTTGTCTGGCTGGCTGGGTTGGCTGGGCTGGCACCAGGTGCCGATCTTGACCAGAACGGCTTACCAGTCCGCAGAGAATCTCAATTATGACCACATTATTGAGCGACTCATCCGGGATACCGCCGCTCTGGAACTGGCCCTGCGCCCCACCCTTGAAACCAGCGCCCCCCAAACGACCCGAATGGTCCTGGCTGATTATTTCACTGTGTTCCAGCCGGAACTTGACGGGATAAACGGCGTCCTGATCATGGACGGCAAAAAAAAGATCTTAAGTAGCTACCTGCCTACGCAACCAGACAACAAGCAACTTATCGGCCAGACTTATCGGGGCATTAAATTTGCTGAGAATGTTGATCAGGCCAATAAAGCGATGACCATCTTTATGGTCTCCAGACCGGAATCCGTTGGCGGCGAGGCAGTCGAAGTGGTAGTCGCCCTGAAAAAGCACCCGGCCTCGCTGGCTTTTCGCCTCGACATGGGCTTCATCAAAGATAAATTTGCCTGCAATATCAACGAGCTGGCCCAGGCAATTAACCTGCGAGACTCGGCTCGACAGAACACCAGCCGATTACCTCGGGAAAATGCCATTTGAAAAACGTCTAAAAAAACGCTATTCTGACAGATTGTCAAAAGAGTCTTAATAATTTCCCTGCCAGGGATAATTAACCCGCACAAAACAGAGGAATGGCTAACCATCCAAGCCACGCCGTCAAGGATGATAAATGGACAATAAAGGATATTACGGACAATGGGGCGGAGCATTTATCCCCGAGGTCCTCTACGAAACGTTTCGTGAACTGAAAACGGCCTTCAAAACCGCCAAAGGTGACCCGGATTTCTGGAATGAATATCTGGCATTAATGTCATCCTATTCCTGCCGCCCCACCCCCCTGACCTACGCCGAAAATCTGACCGCCCATTTCGGCGGCGCCAAGATCTACATCAAGCGCGAAGATCTGAATCATACCGGGGCCCATAAGGCCAATAACGTTATGGGCCAGGGACTGCTGGTCAAACGGATGGGCAAAAAACGGGTCATTGCCGAGACCGGCGCCGGCCAGCACGG
>DAOVJK010000300.1 GCA_030673265.1 Pseudomonadota bacterium
AGCCGAGCAGCAGACCAACCCGCATCTCCTTGAAGATAACCTTGGAGATCTCCTTCATCTTGATCTGGCCAGTGGCGATACCTCGGGCCACAATGGTACTGGACTGGGTGGCAATATTCCCGCCCATCCCCATCACAATTGGGATAAAGGCAGCCAGGGCCAAAACCTTGCCCAACTCTTCCTCAAAGAAGCCAATGATCAGAACGGCCATAATCCCGCCAAGCCAACTGGCAAACAGCCAGGGCGCTCTGGTCAGGGCATTGTCAAGGGTGGACTTCAGGAGAATTTCTCGATCCTTACCGGCACCGGCCATCTGCAAGAACTCTTCGGTGGCCTCCTCGCGGATTACATCGATTACGTCATCGACGGTGACAATACCGACCAGATTGTGGGCCGAATCGACAACGGGAACAGCCAACAGATTATACTGGGCAACGATATGGGCAACCTCGCCCTGATCTGTATCCGTGGTAACCGCCAGCACATTCGGGTTCATGATACTCTTGAGCAAACGATATGGCGGATGCATAAGCAATTCCCGCAGTGAGACCACCCCGCATAACTGCTCTTCATCACCATGGGTAATATAGAGATAAAAAGACATCTCCATATCTTCACTGCGTTCCTGAACTTTTATAATGGCGTCCCCGGCACTAAGCGCTTCGTCAAGGGCCATAAAGTCCGGCGACATGAGACCACCGGCGGTGTCCGGCAGGTACTGAAGAAGTTCATCAACCTCTTCACGATCCTCCCGGCCCATCAACTGGCGGATCTCGTTGGCAAAATCTTCCGGCATATCCTCAAGGATATCAGCCGCATCGTCGGAGGGCATCTCCTCGATAATATTGGCCATGAACCTTGGGGTCAGATCTCCGACCAATTCCAGCATAATGGCTTGGTCGAGCTCACTCAGGAACTCACCAAAAAACTCGGTCTGGGCAATAATGTTGAAGACGAATTTACGTTCATTGGGATTGAAATGACGAAAGACCCAGGCAATATCGGCAGGATGAGTCTTAACAACCAATTTCATCAGGTTGTCGACCGCGTTACGGCGGATCAAGCGCCGGGCAGTATCGAGGATTACCATCCCCTCATTGCCTATCAATTCTCTTTTGACATTGCCTTTCATACAATTATTCCACAAGCTGATTTTCGAATGACACAAGAACCTTGAAACATAAAGGAAAAACAACAAAAAGGTCAAGATTAAAAGGCCTTAAGGATGCTTCCTTAACAATAAAGGGCAAACCTGGCTGATCATGACTGATTTAGTCTCAAGGACTGGTCTGCTCCAGGGTGATCGCGCCATCTTTTTCAACAAGACGAAAACCATAGGAAGCCAACACCAGAAAAAGCGGTCGCCCAAACAGAAAAAGTTCTTCCTCTCGACGATTTTCGAAATTACGCAGGAAACCATCCCGAATGGTCAAATCTTTGCGGACAAGATCGTTCAACCGTTCTTTAATATCGTCCCGACTATTATCAGCCCCCGACAATAAATTATTAACCAGCCGGTAAGAGCATTCTACCTCAAGCCGATCAATCAGGGGTAAAACAGGATCGTTTTCAGGGAGCAGTTTATGGCGGCTCAGAAGATCACGGCCAATTATTGCAGTCAATGGTTCGGTATCACGACAAAAAAGAAGACGGCATTCCAGAGGTCGGGTCCGATAAATAAGACAACCGTTATTGACCTGATCAAAAAAGCGACAACTCCAGGAATTACTCTGCCCCTTGATTTTGATGAATTCAGAGCTACTTGGTAAGACCTTGTCCTGGATGGGATTGTGGGCAGGTTCATTACATCTGATTGTGACCAGTTGCGTAAACGACAGAGCACCTTTTTTTATAAGCTGAAGATCCTCGCTATGCAAGGCCGGGCCACCCTGCCGACAACAGGTTCCGCAACGCAGGCACTCCGCCGGAGCAGCTAATTCATCTTTGTCTTCACAGGTCATGTTGTTTTGCCCCGGCTGGAATAGTTAATCTTATAATCCAGCGTATAAACAGACTTTCATCTAAACATCAGCCCGGTTACAAACAAGAGGGGCGACTATAATAAAATCCCGATCAATATGCAAAGAAGGTCATTTCAACACTCTGGATAATCAATGATAAATCTTTGAGCAACAATGTTTATTTAAATTCAGATATCACTGAAATTACCGATTTCAACATGCCACCAAGTAATTTCACAAAAAAAGCCGGATATAACGTGCCAACTAAACACTCTATATCCGGCTTTAAGAAACAAATAAGATCTTGAAACTACTCAATAGTTGCAAGTAACTCTTTTACAGATTGACCATTGGGGGCAAGAGCAACAGGGTTAATCGTCAGCAATTCTTGCCAGACCTGTCGGGCAGCCGCTTTATCCTTCAGATCATAAAGCAAGACGATGCCTTTATTAAATCTGGACTGCTCATGGGTCGGAGCCAGGCTGGTTGCCCGGTCAAAGGCGTTGAGCGCTTCATTGAACTGCTTGTTACGCCGGTACATTACGCCAAGGTCAGTCAAAACATCAGGATTATTAGGCTTAAGGGCCAGTGATTTATTATAGGCATTAATCGCTTTGGCGAAACGCTGAGTGTCAAAGTAAACATGGCCAAGGCTAGTCCAGGCCTCGATGTTTTGGGGATTTGCCGCTACTTCATTCTCGAGAGCGAGGATCTGACTTGCCTGGGCAGGTGAGATCCCTGAAGCTTGCTGTCCAGGCGGTAATGCTTGTTGTTGCTTAACGACCTGAGGAGCCACCTTGGTTGACTGCAAGCTGCTGAAGACTACCCCAATCAAAAAGCCCACCACCAAAGCTACTAAAGCAACTATCATCATGAAATCCTGTTTAACCATTTTGTCGCTCATAATTTCTGTCTCCCTAGCGGTTATTAACCATTAAATCTGGCTATTATCTCATCACAATCAATAAAATGTCAGTGATAATACCTTTGATGGCACATCAAGGCAACCAGCAACTTGACCCAGGCTTCTTTTCGATTATTAGTTACCTTTTGACAACCACCACGGATAAGTCATAATACATCTACATAATTTAATATTTTCGGAGTAACCCTGAGATGAATGACAAGAATCATAATATACTGGCTGTCGATATCGGCGCTTCAAAAGTCAACCTTGGCATTTTCGCGGTGCAAGAGTCGCCCCGTCAGCCGATCATGGAAGCTTCGCTGGCTAGCAGGGATTTTTCCAGTGCTACCCATCTGCTGCAATATTTTCTCGATAGATGTAACTGTATTGTAGATTTGGCCTGTATAGGGGTGCCTGGCCCGGTTCTGGATAACCAGTCCACCACAACTAACCTGCCGTGGATTATAAACGGAACGCAACTTGCGCAAGATCTGTCTATCAAGACGATTCGCCTGGTCAATGATCTTGAGGCAGCTGCGGCCTCGGTGCCCATATTGCAAGAGAGTGATCTATACCAATTGAATAAAGGAATCTGCCTGAAAAATGGCAACCGGGCCGTTATTTCACCTGGGAGCGGGTTAGGAGAGGCTTTCCTGTGTAAAAATGACGCTAATGATTTCACCTTCTATCCTTCAGAGGGCGGCCATTGTGATTTTGCCCCTTCAAACTCTTTGGAATTGGCGTTACTCGCCTATCTGCAAGATAAAATTGGCCATGTCAGCTATGAACAGGTCTGCTCGGGATTGGGAATCATCAACATTTATAAATTTTTAAAAGAATCTGCTAATGACCGGGAACCGGAATGGTTGCTGGAGAGGTTCGACAAGACATCGGATCA